>JAZSPX010000006.1:0-4201 GCA_045537675.1 Candidatus Faeciplasma sp.
GGCGCCGAAGATCGTGTGATAGAGAAGGTAAATCGCGTCGTTATTGTCAACCTCGCCGCTGCCGTCGCAGTCACAGGGCTGGTCGACGGTATATCCGCCCTCCTCGCCACAAATGGTGTAGTAGAGAAGATATATTGCGTCGTTGTTGTCAATGCTGTCGTTACCGTCAAGGTCACCCACGGTGTAAAGTGTCGAGAGGTCAACGAATTCCCTGCCATATTTTTCGGCATATGCCTGTGCGGTGGAATCAGCATGACCATAAATGGTTGCGGAATCGGATATTGTATATAACGAATCATAAATCTCGGTTGTTGCGGATTCGAAAGTTATGCTGATCAAATTCGGGTTTCGATCGAAAGCATTGCGTTCAATGCTTTCAACGCTGTCGGGAATGGTAATGCTTGCTAAACTATCGCAATCCATGAAAGCGCCAATACCAATATCTGTAACGCTATCGGGTATTATAACGTCTGTTAATTTATCGCATTCATTGAAAGCGCCATCATCAATAATTGTAACACCACGCGGTATTTTAATGCTTTCTAAGCTCTTGCAACCGTCAAATGCGAATTTGCCAATATCGGTTAACCCTTCGGGCAATATAACTTCAGTCAAGTTGATACAGTTATAGAACGAATCATCGCCGATTGATGTAACACCGGTTTCTACATGAACTGATGTAATCAACTCAGCGTATTCATTCCAAGGTGAACGAACGATTTGACCGAGGCTTGTGTCGAGGTATGCGTAATCAGTCATCTCGCCCTCGCCGCTGATGGTAAGAGTGCCGTCCTCGGTCAGAAGCCATGTTACGTTATCGCCGCAGGTGCCGCTTGCAACGTGTGCTGAACCAAGAGAGACGAACTCTCTCTGATACATTTTAGCATATGACTGTGCAGTTGAATTATCGTAGCCGTAGATGGTGGCACCTTCGGGGAATGTACCTGAAGATGAATTGATAGCAGTATCTTTAGAATATACATATATTTTCTTAAGGTTGCTGCACGACTGAAGTGTATCCATGCCGATGTTTGTGACACTCTTAGGTATTACAACTTCGGTTAATCTCGGGCAATATGAGAATGCCCATTCGCCAATGCTCTTTAAGCCGTCTGGCAGGCTAACGTTTTCTAAATAGTTACAATAATATAATGCTTTATTACCAATGTGTTCAAGTGTAGACGGAAGAGCTATACCGCTAATATCTGAAAAGCTGAAAGCATTGTCGCAGATAGAAGTTACACCCTCTTCAAGAATAACGTTCTTAATTGACTTGTTGTAATCCGTTTTCCACGGGGCAGAGGTCATTTCGCCTGTGCCTTTAATTGTCAAAGTATACAATGCGTTAAGTTCCCAAGTGAGGTTTTCACCGCAGGTGCCGCTTGCAATTATAGTGTCTGAGTCAAAAGGAATGAAGGGCATTGACCATTTTTTTGCATACTTATTGGCAGTGGAATTGCTGAAACCATAAATTGTAGCCCCGCTAAGGGTGTTCTCAGTATCAAAAATCACAGTTTGGGGGTTAAAGAATTTAATGTTACCTTCAACTCCTAAAAAAGCATTTTCAGCAATTGTTGCAACATTCCTGTGCAATATAACTTCTTTAAGGTCAGAACAAGATTCGAATGTATAATCCAGAATTTCAGTAATGCTTTTTGGAATGTTGATGCTTTCCAGACTGCCACATCCCGAAAAAGCGTAAGAGCCAAGATATATAAGTCCCTCGGGAAGGACGATATCCTTAACACTTCTACAATGCCAGAACGCGTTATCTCCGATCGAAGTTACGTTTTCGGGAATGTTTATCTGTTTCAGGTCGTAACAGAAGCTGAAAACATACCTGCCGATAGACTCTAAAGTAGAGGGTAATGTTACTGTTTCAAGATTTGTGCAAAACTGGAATACCCAGTTATCGATGCTTGTAACCCCTTCGGGAACGGTTACACTAATAATCTCGGAATTATGAGCGAATGCTTCGGGCCCGATTTTGATTACACCATCAGGAATAACGATATCGGAAACACCCTCGCCGCGGTAATCAATAAGCACACCGTCTACGATTTTAAACGGGTTTTCTCCTGCCATGGGATATTTTTGATTGAATTCGTCGCTTGTATATTCAGGGTCTCTGTCGTGGTCTTCAAATTCATCCTGGCGCTTAAGGAAGTATAAATATTCATTATAGCCTGCGTCCCATGTCGAGTCGATGTTATAATACTTATTATCAAGTCTTACAATGTTCCATGCATGAGGGACGCCGAAGCTTGTGCCGGTTATAATTCGGCAGTCAACGCCAAGCTCTAACATTAAGCGGTAGAACATTAAGGCATAGCCCTGGCACACTGCTGTTTTGTTAACAAATGCGGCATAGGCGCTGTGCTTAAGCAAATAGGTATCGTCCTCTAAGTTTTCAAAGTCATAAGTTACATTCTGACAGATGTAATCGTATACTGCGGAAATCTTGTCGTAATCAGGTGCGTCATAAACATTAAGTTCCTGCAAAATGCTCTTGACTGCCTTATCAACCTGATTTTCCTGTGCCTTAGTAGTGAAGTACTCTACCTGTAATGGCATTTCATAGTAATATGAACCGCCGCTACTACCATAAGAAAAGCTTGCACCAATTCTGCTGAACTGCCACATGATATAGTCGCCTTCAGTGGGCGAACCGGTATGTGCTGCTGCAAGATTCACTATTTTTGTCAGTATATCCTGGGGCCTTGTGGAAGATTTGAATTTGAGGGTGATAATACTGACACGATTTTTCATGTTTTCACGAAGAAGCGACACCGCCTCTTCCTCGGACAAGTAGCCCGAGGCATAGGTAAGAACAGGGGAGTATGTGGCCGATACATAAATTTGACCCAAGCCGACATCCTCCGAGAAAGAATAGAATCTTTCCTGCTCAAGCTCTGACGTTGCATTATCGGTCAGCTGTTCATCATCTAAAATATAGCCTTCTTGTGCAAAAATGTTCAAAGGCAAGGCTGAAAAAGCCATGCAAGCAACAATTAACAGACAAATAAATCGTTTCATATCAGCATCTCCTATATTTATATGTTATTAATATTTTACACCCTCATTAAAGCCTATGTCAATGTTAGTAATCATCTAAATTTGTCACATATTATTGTACAACTTAGACTACTTGACATTTGACCGAGGATTTAGTATAATGCAATAGCAACGAGGGTATAGCTCAGCTGGTAGAGCACTTGCTTGACGTGCAAGGGGTCATAGGTTCAAGTCCTATTATCCTCACCAAAACTGGTCTCAAACTGCGTAGATACGTGGTTTGAGGCTTTTTTATTTGCGATTTCGTGAGCGCTTGTTTTTCATCGAAAAAATTGAAAGGCAAGTGGTTACGAAATGAGAAAAATTACGACTTCTACACAGGAAACAGTACACGGGGCGTTTGAAAGATTTCTTCTTTCCAAAAAGGCGTTGGGAGCAAAAGACAAAACGCTTTTAACCTATTCACAACAGTTTGGTGCAGCGGCGAAACACTTTGATGTAAACAAAGATATTAAAGATTTGTGCAAATCCGACTTCGACGAAATGATTGCTTCAATGCGAGACAGCGAGCTTTCGCCCAACAGCATTGAAACCTATACCGCACTTCTGCATAACTTTTTAACTTGGTGTAATACAGAAGGACTGGTGAGCTTCAACATCCGCAAGTATAAAGGCGAGGAGAGCATTAAAGAAACCTATACAGATGACGAGCTTAATCGCCTGCTTAAAAAGCCCGATATAAAAAAATGCGGCTTTCCCGAATATCGCACTTGGGTTATTATCAACCTGCTTGTAAATAACGGTTGCCGTGCTTCAACTGTTCGCTATATCCAAATCCGTGACGTCGATTTTGACAGCAAGCTGATAAGCGCTCGCCACACGAAAAACAAGAAGGCTCTTGTAATTCCCCTTTGCTCCGAAATGGCGCTTATCCTTAAAGAATATCTTAAAATCCGCAAGGGCGAACCGAGCGATTATCTATTCTGCAACGAAAGCGGCAAGCAGTTAACCGAAACCGCTTTGCATACGAGTGTTGTTAGATATAACCGCAAGCGAGGAGTACAAAAGACGGGAATCCATATGTTCCGCCACACATTTGCACGCAAATATTTGGTCGATTGCGGCGGCGATGCCTTTATGCTTCAAAAGCTATTGGGACACGCAACTCTCGGAATGACAAAACACT
>JAZSPX010000177.1:0-7435 GCA_045537675.1 Candidatus Faeciplasma sp.
GGGTGAGCATCAGCACCAAATAGTCGGGGTCAGAAAATTCACAGACTATCCCCTCTTTAAGCAGAAGTTTGGCAAGCTCGTCACCTGTGTAGCCGTATGGCTTTGCAAAAACCGTTATTTTAAGCGGCTCGTTGCCAACCAACGAATAGCCTGCTTGGGCAAGGCGGTTTTTAAGTGCGCCAAGCTTTTCGGTGAATTCCGCAAGGTGGGCTTTATAGCCCTGCGCCAGATATTTATTCGCATAGTCAAGCGACTGCATGATTAGATAGGACGGGCTGGTTGAAGCAAACAGCGACATTGCGTTTTCTGCCTGCTGAGCAAAAACCTTTGGTGCATTTGGCGAAATGTGAAGATATGCCCCGCCTGTTAAAACAGGCAAGGTTTTGTGTGCCGAATCACAGCAAGCGTGGGCGCCCAAGGCAATGGGGTGCTTAGACTCCTCTAAAAAATTCAAATATGCCCCATGAGCATTATCAACAAGCAACAAAACGCCATATTTGCGGCAAATCTGCGCCAACGATTTTACGTCTGCCACGTTGCCCAGATAATCGGGGCTGGTTATGTAGACCGCTGTGGGCAACTCGCTCATATCCAGCAAATACTTTTCTAAATGCTCGGCACTGATCTCGCACGAAACGACGCTTTCGCTCTTTTCGGGGTATATCCATCGGACATCGAAGTCCAAAAGTGCCGCCGCTGTCAAAAAGGTTTTGTGGGCGTTTCTGCCTGCCGCAACAATCGGGCGCTTACCGAGGGTTTTTGCGTGAAGCAGTGCTAAATAAAGCATTGCCCTGATTGCGAGCGACGACCCCTCGCAGGAGTAGACCGTTTTTTGCGTGCCAAAAAGGGTTGCGGCGTTGTCCTCGCTCTGTTTAATAATTCCCTTTGCATGATATAGAACGTCGGCGCCGTCAAATTCGGTTATGTCAAGGTGTTCAAGCCCCAAAAAGCTTTTGCCCTTGTGACCGGGCATGTGAAGCCGAAGCTTGTTATCTTGGGCATATTTTTTAACAAAATCACAAATGGGTGTATTCATCATTCTTCCAAAGCCTTGGCGGCTTCAATCATAATGGCGCATTCCATTCTCTTTCTGAAAAGCTCACAGCCATATTTATATATGCCGGTTACCGAGCCGGTAGAATGATATGCGTTAGCGGCACAACCGCCCGAGCAGTAAAGCTTTGCCCAGCAGTCACGGCATTCGGGGCGGGAATAAACGTTGCAGGCCATAAATTCGTTCTGAATTTCGGTGTTGTCAACGCCTGTGAAAACGTTGCCCAGCCTGAACTTTTCATCACCTACAAACTGGTGGCAGGGGTATAAATCGCCCCAGGGGGTAACAGCCATATATTCGGTGCCCGAGCCGCAGCCCGAAACACGCTTATAAATGCAGGGGCCGCCCTTTAAGTCGATCATGTAGTGATAGAAGGTGAAAGGGTTTCCTGCACGGTGTCTTTCAAGCATTAGTTCTGCCAGCTTTTCATACTGCTCCATAACAATGGGCAGGTCGTCGTTTGTGAGGGCCGAGGGGTCATCGGGCGAGCAGACGACAGGCTCCATGCTAAGCTCGTTAAAGCCCAGCGACAGTATTTTTTTAATATTATTTAGGAAGTCGGGGTTTGCGTGGGTAAAGGTGCCGCGCATATAGTAATTCTTGCCTTCTCTTGCTTCAACAAGGCGCTGGAACTTGGGAACGATCTTCTCCCAGCTTCCGTTTCCTGCATAGTCAACACGGTATCTGTCGTGAACTTCTTTTCTGCCGTCAAGGCTTAAAACAACGTTCGAGCATTCGCGGTATGCAAAATCAATAACGTCATCGTCAATAAGCATGCCGTTGGTGGTTAAAGTAAAGCGGAAGTTCTTGCCTGCTTCCTTTTCTCTCATTCTTGCATATTTAACAAGCTCTTTAACAACGTCGAAGTTCATAAGCGGCTCTCCGCCGAAGAAGTCAACCTCTAAATTGCGTCTTGTTCCCGAGTTTTCAATGAGGAAATCGAGCGCACGCATGCCAACCTCTAAGCTCATAAGCGCTCTCTCGCCCGAGTATTTACCCTGAGAAGCAAAGCAGTAAGAGCAGTTTAAGTTGCAGGTGTGTGCAATGTGCAGGCACAAAGCCTTAACAACGCCTGCGGTCTTTTGCTTAAGGGTGTCTGCCATAGATTCAAACGTGTCGGGTGTAAAGAGCTTGCCGGCTTCTTTAAGCTCGTTGATCTGGTCGATGCACTCTATGACTTCTTCCTTTGTAACGTCTTCCCTGTCTGAATATTTATTCAAAATAACGTCAACTATCTCATCACGGCTTGTGTTTTCAAACATTTCAATAATGTCGTAAGCCACCTCGTCGACAACGTGAACCGAGCCGGAGTAAATATCCAAAACAATATTCAATCCGCCCAGCTTGTAACAATGAACCATTTTACCAATTCTCCTGTTATGTATAAATTAATCATATCGCAAAAAATGCCGCCAATCAGGCGGCATTAGGATGCAAAGCAAAAATTACTTTTCTTCCTTCTTTGTGTTTTCACACTGCTGGTTAGCAATGCCGCAGCTTGTCTTGCAAGCAGACTGGCAAGAGGTCTGGCATTCGCCGCAGCCACCGCACTTAGCGCTGTCACAAAGGTTCTTGGTATCTAAAGTCTTAATATGCTTCATGGTGATAATCCTCCAAAAAAATAAATATTTGCTACATTATATCACATTGCTTTAAATAAGTCAATCACGGTGCAAAATTTTATTCGCCCGATTTGATCTCGTCAAAGCAGGTGCTCACAAAAACAATATGCGAAGCGGCAAAAATCACCGAACGCAACATGGTCTTAGCCTCTGTATTGCTGGTGCCGATCTTGTCAACGGTGTCTTTAAGCCCTGCAACATAAGAAAGCAGGTTTTCAAATTCCATGCAAAAATAATTATAAGCTGTTTCGGCATCATAAGTCTTCTTTTGCATTGCAAAAAGCGAAGCGATATTTTCCATTGACAAAACGCTTTTGCCCACGCTTATAAATAATAGATATGCTATCTGCTCGGCGTAATATTGCTTTTTGACGGGAGCAGAGATAACCCCCTTTTTAACATAGTTGCTGACCATTGACGACGTCATTTCAGCACAGCCTAAAGGAACCATAATTCCGTTTATATACTTTGTAACCTGTTCTAAATAAAGACCCATGTTGGGCAACTCTGAATATCGGGGCAAACGGAAGCGCTCGATTTTTTTGGCAAACAGGTCTCTCAAATCTTTTTCCATGAGGACATTTTATAACACTTTCATAAAACTGTCAATAATTTTTCAAAAATCAGATTGACAATGGGTGTTAAAAGGAATATAATTTACCTATCGGTTTTTTAAAAACCGATAGCAAGATTTTCAAAATTTACAATGTGAGGTAAACAATGCGCTACAAAATTATTTCCGACTCATCTTCCGACCTCTTTGAATTAAACGACACCGCTTTTTCAAGCGTGCCTCTTAAAATAATTACAGACGAAAAAGAATACGTCGACACCGTTAACCTTAACGTTGACGATATGGTAACCGACCTTAAAAAATACAGCGGTGTTTCCCGTTCCTCCTGCCCCAACACACAGGAATGGAAGGACTCGTTCGAGGATTACGACGGTGTTTTCTGCGTAACCATCACCAGCGGTCTTTCGGGCAGCTGCAACTCGGCAAACGTGGCAGTTAACGACCACTTAAGCAAGAACCCCGAAAAGAAGGGCTGTGTTATCGACACACTTTCGGCAGGACCTGAAATTGCACTTATTGTTGAAAAGCTCCGTGACCTTATAACCTCGGGCATCGACTTTGAGGAAATCAAGGCTAAAATACTCGAATATAAAACCAAGACTCATCTTATCTTCTCGCTCGAATCGTTAAGAAACCTTGCCAACAACGGCAGATGCAGCATGGCGCTTGCCAAATTTGCAGGGCTTTTGGGCATTCGTGCAATCGGTAGGGCAAGCTTGCAGGGCACGCTCGAGCTGACCGACAAGGTGAGAGGCGCAAAAAACTCGATTATGACTTTGTTCAAAAACATGCTTGCAAACGGCTACATCGGCGGAAGGGTCAGAATTCACCACTGCCAGAACGCTGACGCCGCCAAAACATTGGCCGAAATGATTAAAGAGAAGTTCCCCAAGGCATCGGTTATCATTGAAAAAACAGGTGCGCTTTGCAGCTTCTACGCCGAATCCGGCGGACTCTTAATTGGTTTTGAGGGTGCGCAAAAACCAAGCTTGGCTTAATAAAATAATCCCGACTGATAAATCTATCGGTCGGGATTTTTGTTTTAAAGGTTTTTATTTATCTCTTCGGCATAGCGCACGGTTTCCATAGCGTCACGGGCATATTTATCGGCGCCAATCATTTTTGCATATTCTTCTGTTAACACGGCACCGCCGACGACCACCTTGCACCACGGGCAGGTTTCATGCAACTGCTTAATGGTTTCTTCCATTGCGGGCACCGTTGTAGTCATTAAGGCGCTTAAGCCTGCCAAAGGTGCTTTAAGCTCGGTCACAGCCCTAACAACCTCCTCGGGCGAGACGTCACGCCCAAGGTCTGTAACCTCGAACCCATAGTTTTCAAGCAGAAGCTTAACAATGTTTTTGCCAATGTCGTGAATGTCACCCTTAACGGTGGCAATAACAAAGCGGCATTTGCTTGCCGAATTGTCCGTTTGCATGCTCTGCTTAATCTTTTCAAAGGCAGCACCTGCGGCCTCGGCACTCATTAAAAGCTGAGGGAGGTAAACCGTCTTCTCCTCGAACCCTTTGCCGACAATATCGAGTGCAGGAATAATCTCTTGCTGCACAATTTCAAGCGGAGGGGTAGTTTTAATCAGCTCTTGGGTAAGCTGTGCTGCCAAGTCCTTCATTCCCTTGACAACGGCTTTCTGAAGCTCTGACTTGAACTCGGCCGGTGTGTTAGCACCATTTGTCTGCGTTGCCGCCACAGCAGTTGCCTGCGGCATATCCTGCGCAAATGTTATATACTGAGAGCAGTTGTCGTCAATTCCTGCCAAAGCGCAATAAGTGCGGTAGGCTTTCATCATCTCAATCGAATAAGGGTTCATTATCGCCGCTGAAAGGCCCTGCCCCAAAGCCAGTGCAAAGAACGTGCCGTTAATCAAATCTCTTTGCGGCAAGCCAAACGAAACGTTTGAAACACCAAGCGAGGTGTGACAGCCAAGCTGGTTTTTAATCATTAAAACAGCGCGCAGGGTTTCTTTTGCGGCGGTGTTATCGGCACTAATGGTTAAGGTAAGCGGGTCAAAAATGATGTCCTTTTTATCAATACCGTATTTTTCAGCTTCAAGCAAAATCTTCTTCGCAATTTCAAGTCTGCCCTCGGCAGTCTGAGGGATACCGCTTTCATCAAGCGTCAGGGCGACGATCACGCCGCCATATTTTTTCGCCAGAGGGAAAACAGCGTCCATACTCTCCTGCTTGCCGTTGACCGAGTTGATCATCGCCTTGCCGTTATAGCGGCGCAAAGCAGTTTCCATTGCTTTGGGGTCCGAGGTATCTATCTGCAAGGGCAAATCAATAATCGCCTGAAGCTCGCACACAGCGGTTTTAAGCATTTTAACCTCGTCAATTTCGGGCAGGCCGACGTTAACGTCTAAAACGTGCACACCCTTTTCCTGCTGGGCAATACCCTCTTTTAAAATATAGTCGATGTCGTTTGCCTTAAGCGCCTCTTTAAAACGCTTTTTGCCTGTGGGGTTAATGCGCTCGCCAATCAAAACGGGCGCTTCGCCAAAGCTTACAGCGTGGGTGTAAGACGAAACCACGGTGAAATTCTTTTTCTTGGTAGGTTTAACAGGTATATTGCGGCTTGCTTCAACCAGCGACTTTATATAATCGGGGGTCGTGCCACAACAACCGCCTGCAATTCTTACTCCCTTTTCAATAAGCAATGCGCAGTCAAGGGCAAAGTCGTTTGCCAACACGTCATAAACAGTTTTACCACCCACAACGCTGGGCAAGCCTGCATTGGGCTTTAAAATAACAGGAATTGAAGCATGCTTTAAATATTCGTTGACAACGCCGGCCAAAGCCTTCGGCCCTAACGAGCAGTTGACGCCGATAGCGTCAGCGCCCATGCCTTCAAGCATGGCGACCATTGCGGCAGGGTCGGCACCTGTTAAAAGCTTGCCGTCATCGCCATAGGCGTTAGAAACGAACACGGGAAGGTCACAGTTTTCCTTTGCCGCCAAAAGCGCCGCCTTGGTTTCATAGCTGTCGCTCATTGTTTCAATTAAAATAAGGTCAACGCCAAACTTAACGCCAAGCTTAACTGTTTTTGCAAACACGGCAACTGTGTCTTCGAAGTCGAAGTCACCGTAGGGCGCAAGCATTCTGCCCGTAGGGCCAATGTCTAAGGCGACCCACTTTTTTTGTGTGCTAACGCTTGCCTCTTTGGCGGCTTTTGCATTTGCAACCGCCGATTTGATGATTTCTTCAAGCTCGTCGTCATCAAATTTAAGGCAGTTTGCGCCAAAGGTGTTTGTGCTTACAACGTTACTGCCGGCATCAAAATAATCCTTATGTATTCTTTGAATAACCTCGGGTCGGGTCAGGTTCCAACGTTCGGGCTTTTCGCCCGGTTCAAGCCCTTCGGCCTGCAAAAGCGTCCCCATTCCCCCATCGAGGTAAAGTATATGCTCTTTCAAATAATCCTTTATGTTCATCTTATTCCTCGTTTTCGCAAATTCCAATTATCGCTGTCACCGATTTCGACGGCGACATCAGCAGGCTTTCGTTTAAGGTCAGCCCGATTTTTCTTGAACAATCCAAAAGCGCAAAAATGTCCTTTTGCATTTCCAGTGGCAGGTCGCCATAGCCCGGGCTGAAGCGTGGGCGTGTAGCTTTGCCCTGTGCATTCGCTTTGGCTGAAATCTCTTTATCAAATGCGTCGCAAAGTGATTCTATCCTTTCAGCGCCTATCGCCTGAAGCATTAGTGCCTTTGCAGGCGAAACCGTACCAAAGCGCGCAATAAGCCTGTCGAGGGTTATGCCCACCGTTGCCGCAAAAATAACGGCGCTTTTGCACCCAAAAAGATTCTTTTGCAAATCCTTCGATCGCGTTTTAAGTGTACCAAGGCACAAGGTTTCGTCCTGCCTCGTCACCTCAACCTCGCAAAAACAGACTTTATAAGATAGCTTGTCTTTAACAAGCATCAAGCATTCGCCCAAAAGCGCTTCAAGCTCGGGCAAGGGTTCACTCACTCCTGCATAACGCAGAATTTCTTTTTTGTTATACTCGGGTGCTTCAAAACTTTTTATATAAACTGTGTTCATTCTTTAACCCAAAATGTCCGAAAGGTTGTCTAAAATTTTTTTGGCAACGTCGGGCTTGTTCATCGAATAAACGTGAACGTTGCTTATTCCGTTGGCAAAAAGGTCAATTATCTGGTCGGTAGCATAT
>JAZSPX010000070.1:0-2327 GCA_045537675.1 Candidatus Faeciplasma sp.
GTATGGGCTTATAAGGCGAGGCAAAACAGCCATGCCGATAAGTCCCAAGGCACAGCAGATGTGCGCTGTGACTATGCTGGTGCGGTAACCGATTTTATCGACAAATTTGGCAGAGACGAAATCTACAAAAAGCTGGGTTACGAAGTTGAGAGTAATTAACAGCGTTATCTTTTCGAGGGGAATACCGAAGCTATCCTGAAAAGTGAGGAAAAGAAGCGGAGCGAAGTTGTTTATTATTGCCTGGGTTATGTAGCCTAAGTAACAGGCGTAGACTGTGTGGTTGTAAGTAAGTTTCATGGTGTCACCTTTAAATTCAAAAAGCATTGCTTATATAATACAAAAATCCCGAGCAGTTAGCAAGGGATTTTTGAGAAATTATTATTTATTATCAGCGACTACCGTATCGGTCTGGGACTTTAATTTTTTTGTTTCGGTTACACATGCGAACAAACATGCAGCATGTGCCGCAAAACAAGCAAGTGCTATAAACATTGCAACAGAACCAACAATGTTGCTTTCAATCAGTGCGAAAAAGAAACTCATTTCGCCGTAATCACCGCCATCAGGTAACAGCAGATATGATGCTATGTATGTAATGTGTGAAAGTATAATATACTTTTTTAGATTAACAGATAGCGAAACTTTTGCCGATGATTTTGCTATTATAACCACAAAGAGAACGGCATGAACAAACGGAAAAGCAACCAAAGTTAAAATAAGCCTTAACCAACCCATATTGAATATCCAAGAAACAGCGGCAATGGCAACGCAAAGAATTGATATGAAAGTATATGCAATGACATTGAAGCGCTTCATTTTTATAGTTTTTATAACCGCACAAATGAGTTTGAAAACTAAAAACAAAACAGCAACGGCAACAACTGCTATAAGAAGAATACCTATTGCTTGTATTAACCACTGAGGTAAAATTGATTGCATACCTACGACCCCTTTAAATAAAGTGTTATTTGCTGTTAAAAGTATAACAAAAGCAGGCAGAAGTGTCAATTAAGGCGCTTTGAGAAATTATTTATTAATTGGTGTATAGCCTGTTTTTTCGATAAGCTCTTGGCCTTGTTCGGAGAGGATCCATTCGACGAGTTTTTTGGTGTTTTCGTCTGCGTCGCTTCGGGTGACGGCATAGAAATCGGAAGATAAGGGATACGTGCCGTTTTCGATGTTTTCGGCGGTGGGAGCAACACCGTTGATGCTTAACAGCTTAATCTGGTCGTTGGCGACCATTTCGGTGGAGTAGAACCTGAACGAGAAGCCGATTGCGTTTTTATAGTTTTTATAGTCGGCTGTCTGGGAGATGATACCGCCCATTGCCTTTACGACATTTTCTTCGGGGGCTTCCATAAGCTTCTTGCCGTCCATGATTCGTATAAGATTGCTTTGGCTGCCGCTACCCTCGTTGCGCTGGAAAGCACGGATTTCACCAAAGCCCTTGACACCAAGGTCTTCCCAATCGGTTATCTCGCCAGAATAAATAGCCTGCACCTGTTCGAGGGTTAGGTTGTCTATGGGGTTTTGGCTGTTGACGAAGAAGACAAACGCCTCTTTACCGATGGGGGTGTAAACAAGCTCGACACCATTGTCGGCGGCATATTGCTCTTGCTCTTGCGAGGGACCAAAAACATAGATTATGTCGACGTCTCCATCAACGATAAGTTCATATGCCCAAGGTGTGGTATTACAATAGACATATTCGAAGTTCAAGGTATCTTCGGGATAAGTGGCTTTTGCAAAAGCTGAGTATATGGGATAAAGCGCTGTAGCGCCATCCATTACAGGCTTATCATCGGTAATATGCAGGGTTGATTCTTCATCAAGCAGGGCGACCTTGCTCTCTTTGTCATAAAAAGGTAGGTACTCAAGAATGATATCATCGCCTTCTCTTAACGAAGGGATATTGCTGTCAATGGTGTCACAAGCGATAAGTATTCCTGTGGTAATTAAGCACACTACCGAGCAGATTATAAGCGGGATATAAACGGCTTTCTTTTTTATAAAGCCCCACACAGCACATGTGATTACCACAACAAACAGGAAACACAAAATGAAGACAAATATATTGATTGCTTCTCTGTATGAGCTTGTGAAACTGAAAATCAGATTAAAAATTAAACCTGCGAAGAATGTGAATACGATTAATCCCGGCATAATCATCATTTTTGCCGCAAGCGAATTTCGGTTGTTGGATAAAATGCCAAAACCTACAATTGTTAAAATTATCAATGCAAGTGGAACAAGTGCGAGTAATTCAAGCAAAATCATACCCATATCGTATTACCTCCTGAGATTATTTATATTATAATAATAAAATA
>JAZSPX010000062.1:0-12080 GCA_045537675.1 Candidatus Faeciplasma sp.
CAAAGCACCTGTCCCATCTTTTTATAAAGCTCTTCAGCCTCTTTAAGCTCGAGCATTCTCTCGCCATAAGGCGGATTGCAAACAGTTATTGCGCCATCTATGGGTTTATAGTCTGAAATATCAGCGTGAGTAACAGATATTCTTGGTGCAACACCGGCGGTTTTTGCGTTCGATTTTGTAAGGTTAACAGCGTTTAAGTCAATATCACTGCCATAGGCTTTAAATAAGGCTTCTTTGTTAATAGCTTCTAAAGCGGCGGCACGCTCGTCGTTCCAGATGCTGTCGGGAATGCATGCCCACGACTGAGCTGCAAAACGGCGTCTTAAACCGGGGGCGACACGCATGGCCTTATAGGCAGCTTCGATTACGAAAGTACCGCTGCCGCACATGGGATCGACAACAACCGAGTCGCTTCTTACACGGGCAAGGTCGATTATGCCTGCGGCAAGAGTCTCTTTAATGGGGGCTTCGTTTGAATTTTTGCGGTATCCCCTTTTGTGCAGACCGGCGCCTGTTGTATCGAGGTAAATCGTGCAGACATCTTTTAAAATGTTGAACTGAATTTGATATAAAGCACCCGTTTCCTCGAAATAATTGATGCCGTAAACGGATTTTAAGCGCTCGACTGCGGCTTTTTTAATGATAGACTGGCAGTCGGGAATGCTGTGAAGTGCTGATTTAAGTGAGTGGCCCTTAACGGGAAAAGCGTCATATCTGCCGATGTAGCGCTCAAGTTCCAAGGCTTTAACGCCCTGGAACAAATCTTCAAAAGTCTTGGCAGTGAAAGAACCAAGCTCGATCAAAACACGCTCGGCAGTAGCTAAGCAAATGTTTGCCTTTGCTATCATTGCAAGGTCACCGTCGAAGGTCACTCTGCCGTCTGAAACAGTAAGGTTTTCGCCGCCCAACTTCTTAACCTCGAATGTCAAAACACTTTCAAGGCCGAAATGACACGGACAGCACAAACGAATTATATCGTTCATTAATTTATCAATTCCTTTTGTAAAATTATCTGAAGGTTCTTAAGAGGTCATAGACGTAGGTGTACTTATTCTTGGTAAGTTCCTCGTAGTGGACGGTGTCAACACCTTCGGTAACGATTACGATGGTGTTTTCGGTATCAAGCTCTTCGGGTAAATGCTCGCCCGAGCAGGTGGCGGGAATGTTTGTGCGCTTATAATATCCGACAGAGGTGCTTTCACAGTTTCTGCCTGCAATAAGACCTGTTTCGGTGCAATAATCACGCTTTACAACCGAAGAAGTCGTTGAGAAAGTCTTGATTTCAGAAGCTTCTGCTATGTCGCCGAAAATGTTTTTCCACATATCGGACGAGCCGTAGCAGGAGGAAGTGTCGATTTCTGTGGGAATATCGTGACCAATCCACAGACCTGTTACGTATTCAGGGGTGCAGCCGACAAACCAAAGGTCGCACCAGTCCTGAGTGGTACCTGTTTTTGCAATAAGCTCAACAGTTTCAAGGCGTGCGTTTCTACCCGTACCTCTTGAAGAAGAAACTACGGTTTCGAGCATTCTGTTCATTACATATGCCGAGCTCTCGTCGATAACCTGGTCGCCGAGGTAATTGTGCTGATAAACAACGTTACCCGAATTATCTAAAATTCGTGAAATAAAGGTTGATTCATAGTGCTTACCGCCATTGCCGAACATCTGATAAGCGGCAGTAACGTCCTGCAGAGTAACACCGTTTGTTAAAGCGCCAACAGACATGGGAGAACGGGCAATATCTGTCAAGCCGTTCTGGTAAAGGGTTAAATCTTTAAGCTTTAAGCGATAGTAAAGGAACTCGAAGCATTCGCTGGGGGTGAGCATCTCTACAAGCTGGGCAGCGGTTGTGTTAAGTGAACGCTGCAAGCACTGGAACGAGAAGTTATACTCTTTCGACCAAGAAGATGTGTAGGCACCGGTTGTTGAATAGTTACGGGGCCAGACAAGATAGCCGTTCTCTGCGGCCGATTCCTCGAACAAAAGAGGTACGTCTAAGAACTGGGTTGACCATGTAATCAAGTCTCTGTCGACAGCCAAAGAATAGGAAGCGAGCGGCTTGATACTTGAACCCGGCTGACGGGTAGACATTGTTGCACGGTTTAAGCCGAGAGGGCTGGTTTTTTCGCCTACACCGCCGACAACGCCCAATACTCTGCCGTTATAGTCCATGCAGATAAATGCGCTCTGAGGGATTTCCTCGGTTCCGGATTCGGAGAAGGTATATAAATCGAGATATTTCTTTTCAAGCTCTTTCTGAATGTCTAAGTCTACACAGGTATAGATTTCGTAACCGCCGCTGCGAAGCTTCTGATATGCGGCATCCCAGTCAAGGCCGAAGTATTCCATGAAGATCTCTACTGCCTGATAGATTGCGGCATCGACATAGTAGGAAGAAACGGAGTTGAAGTTTTCGTAAGCGGAAACCGAGGAAACGTCGACCTTGGTATCATCATCGAGCTGAGTGTAAACCATGCTGCCGATAAGAGTTAATTCTTCAGCCAAAGCGGCATCATGTTCTTCGGTAGAAATTGCACCAAACTCGAGCATTTTACCCAAAATGTAAGTGCGGCGTTCCAAATTCTTTTCGGGCTTGTCAATAGGGTCGTCTGCAACGGGGCTTTTTGTAATTGCGGCAATACATGCAGCCTCGGCAATCGAAAGCTGGCTTACATCTTTATTAAAGTAATAATTTGATGCAGCCTGAACGCCGTAGATGTTATTGTTTAAAGGGACAAGATTGAGGTAAGCCTCTAAAATATCGTCCTTAGAGTAGTTTTTTTCGAGCTGAATAGATCTATATATCTCACGGATCTTACGGGCTATACCCTCCATGCCGTCGGTATCCTTATCACCGGTTAGGTTCTTAACAGTCTGCTGAGTGATGGTAGAGCCGCCGCGCTTATCACCCAAAATAACCGTTTCAATCAGCGCAACAAAGGTGCCGTAGAAGTCAACACCGTCGTGGCTGTTGAAACGCTCGTCCTCGGAATAAACAAATGCGTCGCGGACGTGCTGAGGTATCTGCTCGAGGTTTACAAAGATACGCTTTTCGCCCTCGCTCGAGATGAGGTCATAGGTTATCCAGTTATTACCGTCCTTAGCGTAGATGTATGTTGTGTAGTTTGACGCAACATCATCGAGCTTGATTTCAGAGGTTTCACTCATTAAATTCACAATGTAAACAGTAAGTGCCGAGCCGATTACCGTAACAGAAATTACGGCAACCATTATAATACAAAGTGCTGTTACAGCAACTGTATTGAACAAATGCTTAAACGGTCTGAAAATTTTTCTTAGGGTATTAAAGAATTTCTTCATTTTGCGTTTCAAGCCATACACTCCTTTCGGGTTATGCAAGATAAGTAATTTTGCTATATTAAATTGTATTATAGCACATAATTTTCAATTTGTTAAGAGGAAACTTAAATCTGTAATCAAACTTTAATAAATAAAAACGGCACGGAGTATATCTCCATGCCGATTTATTCAAAACTTAAGAATTATTCAGCTGTTTCTTCAGCAGTTTCTTCAACAACTTCTTCTGCTGTTTCAGAAGGAGTGAGCAAAGCTCTCATCGAGAGGCTTACGCGCTTCTTGTCGAAGTCACATTCGGTGATCTTAGCTTCAACAACCTGGCCAACAGTCAAGAAGTCAGCAACGTTGTTAACTCTCTGGTCAGCGATCTGAGAGATGTGGATAAGACCGTCGATACCGGGAATGATCTGTGCGAAAGCGCCGAAGCTGGTGATGGAAACGATCTTAGCTTCTACAGTCTGTCCGAGCTCGTAGTTGTTCTTGAAGATGTCCCAAGGATTTTCAGAGGGCTTCTTGTAGGTAAGGCTTACCTTGCCGGTTTCCTTGTCAACGTCCTTAATGGTAACTTCGATAGAGTCGCCAACAGAAACAACTTCGCTGGGGTGCTTAATTCTTGCCCATGTAAGGTCGAGCTTTCTAACAAGGCCGTCAACGCCGCCGATGTCAACGAATACGCCGTAATCGGTGATGGACTTAACTTCACCGGTAACAGTCTGGCCAACTTCGCAGGATTCGAAGAACTTAGCTCTCTTAGCAGCTCTTTCTTCCTGAGCTACCTTTCTGATGGAGCCAACAGCTCTCTTTCTCTGTTCGTTAAGCTCGATTACCTTGAAGCTTACAGTGGTCTTAAGCAAAGCGTTAAGGTCGCCGTCAGCCTTAATGCCTGTCTGAGAAGCAGGAACGAATACACGCATACCGTTTGCAACAACGATAACGCCGCCCTTGATTACATTGGTAACAACACCGGTAAGAACGGTGCCGTCTTCTGCTGCCTTCTTAACATCGTCGTAGCCCTTCTGAGCGTCAACCTGTTTCTTGGAAAGGGTTACGATACCCTCTACGTCGTTGATCTTGGTTACGATTACGTCGATTTCATCGCCTACGCTTACAACCTCGTTAGCCTTAGCTGTGGGGTCGCTGGAAAGCTCTGATGAAGGAATATATCCGGTGTGCTTAGTGCCGATATCAACGATAACTTCAGTGCTGTTAACAGCAGTTACTATGCCGCTTACTCTCTTTCCGGTATATATTTTCTTGAAGGTCTGTTCAATCGCTTCTTCAAAATTGAACTCCTCTTCATTTGTCAGAATTTCAGTCATGGTTTTCTGTACCTCCTTAATGATATACGCCGGAGTTGATGCGCCGGCAGAGATCCCTGCGGATCTGTAATGAGAAAAGTCATACTCAGAAAGTTCGGCGGCATTTTCAACAAGGATGCAATTACCTTGTGAAGAACAAATGTCATAGAGCTTTTTTGTGTTGGAGCTATTTCGCCCACCCACAATTATCATGACATCACATTCGCTTGAAAGACTTTGCGCCTCTGTCTGTCGCTTAGATGTCGCATAGCAAACAGTATTATATACTTTTGCGTTAGGAAACATTTCAGCCGCTTGGATGCACTTTTCCCACATTTTTATATTATAAGTCGTTTGTGAAAGAATTGCAACACCTTTTTTGCAATTTTCATAATTTTTTCTCATAAGTTCCACAAACTCTTCCGAATTTGAGACAACATGGTATTCGCCTTGGCAATGACCGCATATCCCTTGAACCTCGGGGTGAGATTTATCTCCTGCGATTATTACAACATCTCCCGCCTTCGAGCGTTCTTTGACGATTTGATGAATTTTTGAAACAAAGGGACAGGTAGCATCTATTACACATGCGCCAATGCTTTTAAGCTCGTCATAAACATCTCTGCCAACACCGTGGGAACGAATGATGACGGTATCGTCGCTTGTAACGCCCGAAAGGTCGTTGATCACTTTAACGCCCTTTGCGTCAAGGTCTTTTACAACATCGGGGTTGTGGATTATTGGGCCGAGGGTGAATACCCTGCCCTTTTGATTAACGGTTTCATAGGCAAGCTTCACTGCTCTGTCAACGCCAAAGCAAAAGCCTGCGGACTTTGCAACTTTAACTGTTTCACTCATTTAAGCAAGTCCCCTATTGCGCCGTAAATTCTGTCACGCACCTTGTGCATTTCACGGGCAGACATTTTTTCGATTTTAATTTCATCATTAGAAATGGGCGTGCCGAAACGGACGGTTATCTTTGAACGGAAGCGAAGCTTACCCTCAAAGACGATAGCTACAGGGCAAACAGGTGCGCCCGAGATTGACGCTACGTATGCAACACCGCTTTTGGGTTTGCCCAATGTGCCGTCCTTAGAACGTGTCCCCTCGGGGAAAAGAACGAGGTTAAAGCCGCGGTTGACATAGTTGACAGCTTTGTCTAAAGGTGCACGGTCAGCGCTTCCTCTTGAAACAGGGAAAGCCTGTACGATTTTTAAGATCAAAGCCAACAGCTTGTTTTTGAACAGCTCTTCTTTTGCCATGTAAGCGCCGGGTGTTACTATCTTCATGGCAATCAAAATCGGGTCTAACCATGTGCGGTGGTTAGATGCTATTACCATTCCGCCTGCGTGAGGTATATTCTCTTTGCCCTCGTACTTGACGTTAAAGATAACATGCATGACGAATGCAACGATATAGCGAGGAATTGCGTAAAGAACAAGTCCCAAAGTCCATTTAACTTTCTTTATTTCAACGGGCTGAATGGGCTTTACAGTCTTTTTTTTTATGATGTCTGAAATAGCCTCTACAACCTCATCGATGCTCATATCGGAGGTGTCAAGTTCAATAGCATCATCGGCTTTTTTAAGAGGGGCGGTTGCGCGGTGAGAGTCGTTATAGTCACGCTGATTGATGTCGTTTAAAATTTCATCATATGTAACGTTTTGACCCTTTTCGATAAACTCTTTATATCTGCGGTTGGCACGCTCCTCTGCCGAAGCAGTCATAAACACTTTAACATCGGCATTAGGCAAAATAACGGTGCCGATATCTCTGCCGTCCATGATGATATCGTTCTTTGCGGCAATATCACGCTGGAGGTCAAGTAGAAACGCCCTAACCTCGGGAATAGCGGAAACGTTGGAAGCAGCCATTGAAATCTCGTTGACACGGATGGCAGATGATACGTCCTCGCCGTTAAGCAAAACTATCTGTGTGCCGTCTTTATATTTTAGCTCGACGTTGATTTCATTAAGCAAAGGCACAACCTCTTCGGCAGATGTGGTGCAAGCGCCCTTTCTTGTCGCATACAGTCCTATTGCTCTGTATAAAGCACCTGTATCTACGTAAACAAAGCCTAAGGATTTCGCTACCGCTTTGGCAACGGTTGATTTACCGGCGCCGCTGGGGCCGTCGAGTGCACAGTTTATACCCATTTATATCTCTCCTTTATTTCATTCACCGCATATTGCTTTTGCGGCGCAGTATGCAGTTGAAAAAGCTATCTGCAGATTAAATCCGCCTGTATAGCCGTCACAATCTATAATTTCACCTGCAAAATATAAGCCGTCGATAAGCTTCGACTCCATTGTTGCAGGGTTGATTTCTTTAACGTTTACGCCGCCGCTTGTTATTATCGCTTCATCAATCGGTCTTAAATCTGTGGGTGTAAGCTTTAAGCTCTTTAACAAATGAACAAGCGCAGCCCTTTCCTCTCGCGTTATCTGGTTAACAGGCTTAAGAGGTGGAATTTTTGACAAATCGACAATTACGGGAATTAGTGACCTTGGCAAAAGCTTGCCTAAAGAATTCATGAAAGCGGCAGTCGGGTCGCCTGAAAAATCACGCAGAATTCTGGCATCGAGCTGGTCAAGAGTCAAGCCGGGTTTAAGGTCGATAGACAAAGTATAACGGCGGTCGGCTAAAGCGTCGGTTTTAATCAGGCAAGAGGCTGACAAGCTAAGCGGGCCTGCAACACCGTAGGGCATGAAGCTGAGTTCGCCCAATTCCGAAAACAACGGTGATTTCTTTTTGCTGTCGAAAAGCGAAAGAGTGACGTTTTTAAGTGTGAGGTCGGTAAGCTCGCAGACAAAACGCTCGTGCGTGACTATTGGAACAAGTGAGGGCTTAATCTCCGTTACAGTATGCCCGACACTTTCGGCAAGGCGGTAACCGTCGCCTGTCGAGCCTGTTTTGGGGTAAGACTTCCCTCCCGTTGCGATTATAACGTTCTGTGCGAAATATTCATCAGATTCGCCTTTCACACCGACCAAAACTCCGTCGTCTAAAATCAGCTCGGTGGCTTTATCTTTTATAAACTTAACGTGAAACTTTTTGCACTCTGAAACCATAGCGTCGGCAACGTCATCTGCTTTGTCGCTTACGGGGAAAACTCGGTTTCCGCGCTCGGTCTTAAGGGGAACACCTCGTTCCTCGAACCATGTCATGACATCTTGCGGTGATAAAAGGTTAAGTGCGCTGTAAAGAAATCTCGGGTTCTTTGAGATATTTTTTAAAACCGTGTCAATGTCACAGTTGTTGGTGACGTTGCACCTGCCCTTGCCTGTTATTCGAAGCTTTCTGCCGAGCTTTGCATTGGGTTCAAGCACTATTACATCTTGACGGCATCGCGAAAGCTCACAGGCGGCAAATAGACCTGCTGCCCCTCCCCCAATGATAACGGTATCTGCTCTCATCGGTTTTTATCTCCGTTTTTCTGATATACGTCATATTCTTCCCAAATTTCTTCAAGCATGGCAAAGTTGTTAGCAACAACCTCTTTATTCTTGATGGAAACAGCAACGATAAGCGCATTGATAAGGCTTAAAGGTGCAACTAAAGAATCGACAAACGAGACCATGTCGCTTCGTGCGACAAGCACGTTATCTGCATTGCTTGCAATCGGAGATTCAAGGCTGTCAGTGATAGCGATTGACTTGGCACCGATATTGTGTGCATAGGAAATTGCGTGGACTGTTTGCTTGGAATAGCGTGGGAAAGAAATGCCGATTAAGACATCCTTATCATTTAAGCGCATAAGCTGTTCGTAAAGCTCGCTTCGGCTGCCAGTCTGGACAAGGACAACATTTGGAAGCATGAGCTTGAAATAATAGCCCAAAAACGACGCGAGCGCTGCCGAGCTTCTTATTCCCATAACGTAAACGTGTTCGGCATTCACAATGTTTTCAACAGCTCTGTCGAAGTCTGCCATTGCGGTTTCTTCAAGCGTGTGACGGATATGCTCGATATCGTGCATTAAAACGCTTCTGAAAACCTCGCCGTCTTTAATCTGGTCGAGGGATACTTCAATTCGCTGTACTGCTGTAAGCTTATTTCTCATAGCGTCCTGCAAGGCTTTTTGCAAGCCGGGATAACCGTCAAATCCAAGCTCGGAGGCAAATCTGACAACGGTAGATTCGCTGACACCGACAGTTTCGCCAAGCTTGGCAGCAGTCATGAATGCAGCCTTATCGTAATGCACAAGAATGTATTCGGCAATTTTTTTGTGGCCTTTTGAAACCTTGGGCATCCATTCGTTTATAAGGGCAAACAAATCGTTATTCATAGTTTTATACGTCCTCTCCAAGCTGTCGCTTACTCCCACAAATCGTTAAGAAGTTTTTTTATTCTTTGCTTTCTTTCAAGCGTTTTTTCGCTGTCGATTACAAACTCGCCAAGCTCGTTTTTAATGATCACGTCGCCTTCCTTTACCCCCTCGGGCAATAAGATAAGCGGAATATCTGTCGTGGTTCTGTCAATATTCTCGCAAACTGCGACGTCTGCTTCAATTCTGTCAATAATCAATTCCATTTTAATTCTCCGTTATGTATTCAATTTCGTTGCCGTCGGTTGTAAATACAACATGGCCGTTGACGTCTGTTCTTAAAATGATGTCTGTATATCGCTTGAGCCGCTTTACAACATCTGAATGGGGGTGATTATAGCTGTTATCACCGCATTCAATAACGCAGTAATCAGGTGTTACCACGTTTAAAAAGTCCTCGCTCGATGAGGTGCTTGAGCCGTGGTGACCGACTTTTAACACATCGACATTCACATTGTGACCGACCAAAAGCAGTTCTTTTTCAATTTTGGCTTCCATATCTCCTGTAAAAAGGAATGAGGAATTGCCGAAATCGAACCTTGTCACGACCGAGTAGTTATTTAAATTATCCCCATCATAATCGGTCATATAGATTGATATTTTGCCTTTACCGAAATCAAATGTTTCGGTCTTGGCGGCAGAAAGCTTATAGCCTTTATCGGCAACCGCATCTAAAAATCCCTCATAGGTTCGGGTTGCGGGTACAAATTCATCGGGTATTCGGGGAATTATTATCCGACCGACAGTTATATCCGATAGGACAACGGTTGCAAGACCGCCCATATGGTCGGAATGAGGGTGTGTTGCAATTAAATAATCGAGGTGAGTTATGCCAAGATTTTTAAGATAGTTGACGACTGTTGGGCCATATTCCGCCTCGCCCGAGTCGATAAGCATTGTTTTGCCGTCGTCGGAAATAATCAGCTCGCAATCGCCTTGCCCCACGTTAATGAAGTGGACCTTTGCGTTACCATCGGCAACAAATTCAATCTTTTGCTCCTGTTGATAAAGAAACGGGATTGTGATTATTCCCTTATCGTGAAGGACGAGAATTATTGCAACTATTAGCGTTATTACAGTTAAAACCTTGGTGAACTTATCGCTTTGCTTTTTGCTTCGTCTTTTTGCCATTATTTCCTCCTGAGCGGGGGCTTGAGCCGTTTCTACGATTCGAGGGTGAAGGTTTGTGGTTACCTTTGGCGTTTGACTGTTTTGATTTTTGTTGTTTTAAAAGATATTCATTATCGGGCTTGACCAAGCACTCTTTGGTGTTGCCGATAAGGTCGCGTCTGCCTGCTTTTTCTAGAATTTCAATAATTCTGCGCTGATTTTTGGGCATGAAATATTGAAGCAAAGCGCGCTGAGCAGACTTTTCCTCTGAAGTCTTGGCAACGTAAACAGGCTGCATGGTGTAAGGGTCAAGGCCTGTATAGAACATACACGTTGAAATTGTGCCCGGTGTGGGATAGAAGTCCTGCACCTGCTCGGGGTGAATGTTGTTTTCTTTTAAGAAGCAGGCAAGGTCGATAGCGTCTTTAATTGTGCTGCCCGGGTGAGACGACATGAGATATGGCACAAGATACTGTTCTTTGCCGATTTTGCCTGTAATTTCGTAAAACTTCTTCTGAAAACGTTTGTAAGCCTCGATATGGGGCTTACCCATTTTATCTAAAACCTGTGCCGAGCAATGCTCGGGTGCGACCTTAAGCTGGCCGCTGACGTGGTGCTTGATAAGCTCGTTGATGAACTCGTCGTCCTTATCCTCCATAAGATAGTCATATCTGATGCCCGAGCGGATAAATACTTTTTTTACGCCCTTAACAGCACGAAGCTTACGCAGGATTTCGATATACTCGGTGTGGTCAACCTCTAAATTAGGGCAAGGGGTGGGAGCCAAGCACTTTTTGCCCTTGCAAAGGCCAAGCTTAAGCTGTTTCTGGCAGGAAACGCTTCTGAAATTGGCGGTAGGGCCGCCGACATCGTGAATGTAGCCTTTAAAGTTTGGCATTTGTGTCAAAATCTCAGCCTCTTTTAAAATAGATTCTTCACTTCTTACAGAAATCTTTCTGCCCTGATGCAAAGCAATGGAGCAGAAGTTGCAGAAGCCGAAGCAGCCACGGTTGTGGGTGATTGAGAACTGAACCTCCTCGATCGAGGGAACGCCACCCTCTTTTTCATACATAGGGTGGTAAGTTCTCATGTATGGAAGCGAGAATACTTCATCCAGCTCCTCGGTAGTCAGAGCATATGGAGGAGGGTTTTGGACAAACATTATTTTGCCGTGGCGCTGAATTATGGTTTTGCCGTAAACCTCGTCCTGCTGGTCGTACTGGATACGGCAAGCTTTAGCATACATTTCTTTATTTTCAGAAACCATTTCAAAAGAGGGGCATTCGACTGCACCAATGGGGGTTTCAACTGTGGGGCAAAGGTAGCATGTGCCTCGCACGTCTCTTATGTCCCTAACATTCTCCCCTGCTTTTAAGCGGTTTGCAAGCTCGACAATGCAGTTTTCACTCATGCCGAACATTAAAATATCTGCTTTTGAATCAACAAGAACGGAGGGGCGAACGGTATCGTCCCAGTAGTCGTAATGAGCAAAACGGCGAAGCGAAGCCTCTAATCCACCAATTAAAATGGGGGTGTCGGGGCAAAGCCTTCTTAATATATTTGAATAGACGATAGTTGCTCTGTCGGGGCGCTTACCTGCTTTGTTGCCGGCAGAATAAGCGTCAAAATCACGGCGCCTTTTTGCAACACTGTAATGCGCAACCATCGAGTCGATGTTACCTGCAGACACCAAAAAGCCAAGCTTGGGCACACCAAGGCGCAAAAATTCGGAATCTTTGTGCCAGTCGGGTTGAGCGATTATGCCGACAGTAAAGCCGTTATGCTCTAACACTCTTGAAATGATGGCCGCACCGAAGCTGGGGTGATCAACATAGGCGTCACCCAGAATATAAACAAAATCTAACTGTTCGATACCGCGCTCGATTAAGTCTGCGCGGGAAACGGGAATGAATCCGTTCATATATCCTCCTCATCGGGTTTTTCAAGGACAGGCATTGAAGCACCGCCCAAAGAAGCCTTTCTTTCGAGCCACTGAGCGTGTGAAACAAGAATTTGTCTTGGCTTAG
>JAZSPX010000041.1:0-7073 GCA_045537675.1 Candidatus Faeciplasma sp.
AAGTATCTGCCCGGGGGTATATCTTTTATCGAGATACAGCTTCGGGTCGGTTGAAAAGAGTGATGTTATGATTTTATTATTTCCGCACTTGGTATATTCTACTCTTCCGCCCTTAATATCTAAATGAGAGGACGGAGTAAATTCGCTTGCGAAAATATCGTGCGGGCTTATGACTGTGTAGAGCAAGACTCGCCCTCCTCTATCATTTTGTATAAGCACTCGATAGCTTCGCTTAAGCCGCCTTCATAGTCGATCAGGCCCTCTGCAACGGCTTCTTCACCTGTTAAAACAGTGCCGACGTCCATTACAAGCTCGCCTGTTTTCATCATAAGCTCGGTGAATCTATCGGGCGAAACGTTTGAGTTTTCGCAGACAAAGCGCACAATGCGCTCCTGCATTTTTTCAAAGTATGATAAGGTCTGGGGTACGCCCAGAACAAGTCCTGTCATTCGCACGGGGTGAATTGTCATTGTGGCACTTCGCACAATAAACGATTTTTTAGAGCTTACCGCAAGTGGTACGCCTATCGAGTGCCCTCCCCCTACGACAACGGAAACGGTCGGCGTTTTCATTGAGGATATAAGCTCGGCAATGGCAAGGCCGGCTTCAACGTCCCCTCCCACCGTGTTGATGATGATTATAAGCCCTTCAATGCTCTCGTCCTGTTCGATAGCGACAAGTGCAGGCATGATGTGCTCGTATTTCGTGGTCTTGTTCTGAGGAGGAAGAATGTAGTGACCCTCTATCTGTCCTATAATGCTAAGGCAATGAATAACGTGCTTTGCACCTTTGATCTCTATGTCTCTGAATTTGTCCGACGAGGCAACCTGCTCGTCGGTAACAGGTGTGTTTTCTTCCGGCATAAAACCCTCCGTAACGCGTATTTTCGGTTAGTATTTACAGCAAAAGGTCTTATATACCCAAGAATCGAAAAATGAAGGAAAATGCCTGTTAAATTTCACAAAAACATATCTTCACATAAAAATACATGTTAATTATATCTTAATATAATATCAAAGTCAAGGAAACACATCGTCAATTTGCAAGAAATCTTTCACGAACTTTTAAAAATATTTTAGCGCATTATATCGCAAAAGTGCTTGTTAAAGCCTTGACAACTTTAAATTAATATACTATGATTAATATAATTTATGTTTTAGGAGGACAACGAAATTATGGGACTTACACTTGCTGAAAAGATCCTTAAGAATCATTGCGTTGACGGTGAATTCGTTAAAGGCAAAGAAATTGGGATTAGAATAGATCAGACGCTGACGCAGGACGCTACCGGTACCATGGCATATTTGGAATATGAGGCTATGGGTGTACCGAGAGTTAAGACTGAAAAGAGCGTGGCTTATATTGACCACAACACACTTCAATCTGGCTTTGAAAACGCAGACGACCACCGTTTCATCGGCTCGGTTACAAAGAAACACGGCATTTATTTCTCTCGCCCCGGTAACGGTATCTGCCATCAGGTACACTTAGAGCGTTTCGGTATTCCCGGTAAGACACTTATCGGTTCTGACTCGCACACACCCACAGGCGGCGGCTTGGGTATGATAGCAATCGGTGTAGGCGGCTTGGACGTTGCTGTTGCAATGGGTGGCGGAACTTATTATATTACATACCCCAAGATCGTTAAGGTCGAATTAGTTGGTAAACTTTCGCCCTGGGTAGCTGCCAAGGACGTTATTTTGGAAGTTTTGCGCAGAATGAGCGTTAAGGGCGGCGTTGGTAAGATCATTGAATATACAGGCGAAGGTGTTAAGACCTTGTCTGTTCCCGAAAGAGCAACCATTACTAACATGGGTGCTGAATTAGGCGCTACTACAAGTATCTTCCCCTCGGACGAGAATACACTTGCATTCCTGAAGGCTCAGTGCCGTGAGGATGTGTGGGTACCTTTGGCAGCTGACGAGGACGCTGTTTATGACGAAGAGCTTGTTATAAACCTCAGTGAACTTGAGCCTTTGGTTGCCTGCCCTCATTCGCCTGACAACGTTAAGACTGTTAAAGAGCTTGAAGGCATGAAGATCGACCAGGTCTGCATCGGCTCCTGCACGAACTCCTCGCTTTTGGATATGCTTAAGGTTGCCCACATTTTAAAGGGCAAGACAGTTAACCCCGACGTTTCACTTTCTATCGCTCCCGGCTCGAAGCAGGTGCTTAACATGCTTGCTGACTGCGGCGCTTTGTCTGCTATGATTGACGCAGGCGCAAGAATTTTGGAATCTGCCTGCGGACCTTGCATCGGTATGGGTCAGGCTCCGAACTCGGCAGGTGTTTCTTTAAGAACGTTCAACCGCAACTTTGAAGGACGCTCGGGCACCAAGGACGGTAAGATTTATCTTCTTTCTCCCGAAACTGCGGCTGTTTCTGCAATTACAGGCGTTTTGACCGACCCCAGAAGCCTTGGCGATATGCCTGAATTCGTATTGCCCGAGGTATTCACAATCAACGACAACATGGTGGCTTCTCCTGTTGAAGCAGAGAAGATGAACGAGGTTGAAGTTTTAAGAGGTCCGAACATCAAGCCCTTCCCCGAAACAAGCGAGCTTGACGATAACCTCTTAGTTCCCTGCTCGTTGAAGGTTGGTGACAATATCACTACTGACCACATTATGCCTGCAGGCTCGAAGATCTTGCCTCTCAGATCCAACATACCCGAGATTTCCAAGTACTGCTTCACTGTTTGCGATGATAAGTTCCCCGAAAGAGCAAAGTCGATGGGCGCAAGCATTATCGTCGGCGGCGAAAACTATGGACAGGGTTCTTCGAGAGAGCATGCAGCTTTGGCACCTCTTTACTTGGGCGTTAAGGCAGTAGTTGTTAAGAGCTTTGCAAGAATTCACCGTGCAAACCTTGTTAACGCAGGCATTCTGCCTTTGGAATTTGTTGACCCTGCTGATTACGATTCGATCTCGCTTTGCGACGAGCTTGTTATTGAAGGTTTGAGAGAGACAGTTGCCAACGGCGGCAAGGTTAAGATTCTTAACAAGACAAACGGCAAGGAAATTGTTTGCAAGTGTGAGCTTACTGAAAGAAACAAGAAAATCATTCTTTCGGGCGGTTTGCTTAACTATACTAAAAACAGCATTTAAGGAGGATTTGGCGATATGGAAAAGATTAGAATGACGACACCGCTTGTTGAAATGGACGGCGACGAGATGACGAGAGTCATCTGGCAGATGATTAAGGATGAGCTTATCCTCCCCTATGTTGACCTTAAGACAGAGTATTATGATTTGGGTCTTGAATATAGAAACGAGACAAATGACCAGGTTACAATTGATTCTGCTGAGGCAACAAAAAAGTATGGCGTTGCTGTAAAGTGCGCAACCATTACGCCTAATGCAGCACGTATGACTGAATATAACCTTAAGGAAATGTGGAAGTCGCCTAACGGCACAATCAGAGCTATTTTAGACGGTACTGTTTTCCGCGCACCTATCGTTATCAAGGGCATTAACCCCTTTATCCCCACATGGACTAAGCCGATTACAATTGCGCGTCATGCATATGGCGACATTTATAAGAACGCTGAAATGAAAGTGCCTGCCGGCTGTAAAGCAGAGTTACTTGTCACTGATGAAAACGGAAACGAGACAAAGACTCTTATTCATCAGTTCACCGATTCTGACGGTATCATTCAGGGCGTTCACAACATTGACAAGTCGATTGCAAGCTTTGCTCGTTCCTGCTTCAATTATGCTTTAGACACCAAGATGGACATTTGGTTTGCTTCTAAGGATACAATCTCGAAGACATATGACCACAGATTTAAGGACATTTTTGCTGAGATCTATGAAGCAGAATATAAGACAAAGTTTGAAGAAGCAGGCATTGAGTATTTCTACACCTTGATTGACGTCGTTGTGGCAAGAATTGTACGTTCGAACGGCGGCGTTATCTGGGCATGCAAGAACTATGACGGCGACGTAATGTCGGACATGGTTGCAACAGCTTATGGCAGCTTGGGACTTATGACATCTGTTTTGGTATCTCCTGACGGTGTTTATGAGTATGAAGCTGCACACGGCACAGTTCAGCGCCATTACTATAAGTGGCTTAAGGGCGAAAAGACCTCGACAAACCCTGTTGCTATAATCTTTGCATGGTCGGGCGCTTTCAGAAAGCGCGGCGAACTTGACAATATTCCCGAGCTTTGCGATTATGCTGACAAGCTTGAAAAAGCAACCATTGCAACAATCGAATCGGGCATTATGACGGGCGACCTCTATTCCCTCTCCTCTATTGAAGGTAAACAGACTGTTGACAGCGAAACATTCCTTAAGGCAATTGCCGACAATCTGGCCAAGAGCTATAATTAATGAAAGGAAGTAATCGTTTTGCGTAACGAAATTTCTGCTTCTGTTATTAAGCGTTTGCCGAGATATTACCGCTTGCTTGGCGAGCTTTCTAAAAAGGGTGTTGTAAAAATCTCCTCGAAAGAGCTTGCAAGCTTTCTTCGCTCGACAGCTTCACAGATAAGACAGGACCTTAACTGCTTCGGCGGTTTCGGTCAGCAGGGCTATGGCTATAACGTAGAGTCGTTAAGACATGAAATCGGTGAGATTTTGGGTGTTAACAAAAAACAGCCGGCGATCATTATTGGTATGGGCAACATGGGAAGAGCTTTGGCTTTACATATTGACTTTAACGAGCGCGGCTGTGAGCTTATCGGATTGTTTGATTCTAACCCCGAGCTTACGGGTTTGATGGTTGGCGAAATGGCAATTAGAAACTATAAAGAGATTGAAAAGTTCTGTAACGAGCGTGAGCCGAAGGTTGCTGTGCTTTGCGTACCCAAGGACAGCGCAAAGGACATTGCCGACAAGCTTGTAAGCCTTGGCATTAAGGGCTTTTGGAATTTCAGCCACTTTGACCTTATCGGCGCTTATGAAGGCGTTTCGGTTGAAAACGTGCACATCGGTGACTCGCTTTTGCGACTTGGCTATGCAATGAACAAAAACGAAGAAAATTCACCGATTGAATAATTGGCATTAAAAAATCCCTCGGATAAAACCGAGGGATTAATTCTTTATTATGAAACAGCAGATTTCTTTTTGCGGTGGTTGACAAACTTACCGATCGTGTCATTTACGTTGGAGACGACTGCAAAGGTATCGGGATATTCGTCAAGAATTTCTTTGAACTGGACGATCTCATATTTATTTATGATGCAGAAGATCATGCTTTTTTCAGTCTTGGTGTAGGCACCCTCGCCTCTGATAATTGTGGCAGAGTGACCCAAACGCTCGATGATAGCCTTGCCGACTTCTTCGGGATAGTCGGTAATAACCTCGAACTTGACGGCTTCACGGTTACCGCGAAGAATTTTATCGCTGACAGTGCTTGTGAAGAACGAGAACAGAACGCAAAGGATTACAGGCTCGATTTTATAGCCATAAACGAAGTAAGAGATTCCTGCGACAATTACGTTAAGAATGAAAGCCACCCAAACGAAGTTATAGTTAGGGCGGTATTTATGGATAAGTGCCGAAACAAGCTCGGTTCCGCCCGAACAGCTGTTAAGAAGGAATGCAGCACCAACCGTTGCACCGCTGATCAAGCCTGCGACAACGGGGCCAAGAATTGTGCTTGTGCCGTTATCTGTCTGATAAATGAAGGCAGATAGGTCAATTTGCTCGAGTACAATAAGTCCGCCTGCAAAACACAGAATGAAAACAAGGGTTTTGACGGCAAACTCTTTATCGACAAAAATGAAAACTAAAATTATAATCGGCACGTTTAAAAGCAAAGAAAGGTAGCCTGCATTTATGTCGAAAACATATTGAATTATGGTTGCAATTCCGTTGAAGCCGGCAGGTGCAAAGTCATTCGGAAAGACAAACATGACATATGACAATGCACTTATAACTGCAAGGCAGATTATTATGATGTATTCTAAAATCTTTTTTAAAACGTTTTTCATAGCACTTATCCTTGTAAATTACATTTGAAACGTTATTTTCCGAGTGGTCACATGGCGGTCATCGTTAAGTCTTAAAAGTCTGGGCAGAACGATTGAACCCGCTTTTGAGGGAATATCGACGACGGTAATGGAAGTGAAGTTCATGGCGTAGGTTAAGCAGATATAAGGGAACGGAAGGTTGAAAAGCTTTGCCATTGCTGCGGCACCAGACCCGCCGTGAGAGAAAAGAGCAACAATGTCGTTACATTCTTTTTCACAATATATTTTGCCGTCATCTAAGAATTTATAACCGAACTGAGACAGCCAGACTGCAAAATTTTCACCCACAGCCTCGACAGATGCCAGCACTTTATTGCCCGAGAAATATTTGTGTGCTTTCCAGTCATCATGCAAAAGGTCGAAGCCCTGATTTTGGCTGAGTTCCTCGGCAGTATTCCAAGGGTGGCCGCTATCGAAAAGTTCACTGCTGTCATCAATTTCACCCCAGCGGATTTCACGCATGAAATTGAGAGGAACAACACTTAAACCAACGCGCTTGGCGGTAGCTTCGGCTGTTTCAAAAGCTCTGCCGCAGGTAGAGGAATAGATTGTCTTAACGTTCTCCCCTGCCATTTTTTCAGCACATGCGAGTGCTTGCTGTTTGCCGAGCTCTGTTAAACAGTCTTTTTCATAATTCGGGTGACCGTGACGGACAAAGATAATTCTCATGCTTATAACCCTCCTGAAAATAAAAGTGAAATATGCTAAAAATTATAGTATCATAATCGACTAAAAAAGACAATAGTGTTAAAAACAAAACCACCCTAAAAAAGAGTGGTTTTTGTTTAATATTTTTAAATAAAACTTAGTTTTAACGGTTTGTCGGAAGATTTGAACTGATTTAATATTTCATAAACCAGGGTAAGACCTTTTTGAGTCGACGAGGAAAAACCACCTCATAGAGTTTTTTATAACAATTTTGTAAATTATGAGAGCTGTAGATTGAAAAACAGCATACTTATGATATACTGGATATGAGAAAACAGTTCGATAAAACTGAATTTGTAGAATATCTTGCGTAGAAGGTGGTGCAACAATCAATGAAAACTGTCGAGTATGGTAAAGGCAATGAAGATGTTATCATTTTACTTCA
>JAZSPX010000169.1:0-5080 GCA_045537675.1 Candidatus Faeciplasma sp.
CTTTTAAAAGAGGGCGCCGAGATTCACCAGAAGACCGATAACAAGGGGCTTTTCGAGTTCTCGCTGAACGAGCTTTCGGACTATGGCTTCACGCTGAAGAATGTAAGCCTCGACCTACACGCAAGCGACTTTAAGGGCAACATTATGACCGAGTATGAAAAGCGATTTTCTGATATGGGCCAGCCGATTTATAGACTTGAAGCGTATTTGAAAAAGTAAAGAAAAACCACCCGACAGGGTGGTTTTTATCGTTGCAGGTATTCTTGAGATATAGGAACGCTGTCAAGGCTCCCTTTTACTCTTCAGGCGGAATGATTGTATATCCCAGCCTTTCTGCAGTTTGCAAAGCAAACATTGCATCACTGCTCAGCGATACTTCAATGCTGTTAATCATATTTACAACAATGGGTATCTGATCCTCGTTTTCGAGGTTGAAGACTATGCAACGATTGAAGAAATCGTCATAAACAGCTAATCTCGGCAAGCCGTCAAGGAAATATACCTTCATACTTCTTCCTTGCTTATCTACATAGGTTTCATAGTCGTACTTTGTTTGATAGCCGTAAAATTTAGTAAAAGACGAAAGGTTTTCCTCCAAACCAAGGCCATGCGTCCAAGCCAAGAAGAAAGTTGATTTGTTCAAGGGGTCGTTTGCAAATCTAGTGGAGTCATCAGATGTAACAATCTTCACATCCAAAGGGCGGTTGTAAAGTGGGAAGCCGATAAGTATATTTTGGTATATTTCATCCTCGCCGTAAAAGCGGAATGAATTCCAAGTTTCCGGCGCCTTAACAGAGAAGCGCAAGTCTCCAAAATTATATCCTATTTCCTTGTAGCCTGAGTAGTCGCAGTCAAAGGTATTATCCTTAAAAATCGAAACTTCCTTGCCGTCGGGGCGACTGTCTATGTCCGATTTAATTTCAGAGAAATTATCCGACACGGGATCGTTTTCGTTCAGCACCAAAGGTAAACTGATATTCTCAAAACGATTTAAATGATTAAACCCTTTACCTATTATATCATACTCTACCGTGATATTATACTCATCAAAAACAGATCCGATTATTATCAAATCCAAACTTATATATTCAGATTCCGTGGTGACAACGATGTTGTTTTCATCTTGTGATAAATGGCATCCTTCGCCAACATAAGATTTGCACACAACAAAATCACGATCCAAATTGAATGTCATCGACATATTATTAATCTCATATTCCGAAGTTGTTTTTGCATCAACGCTGTCTGCACCGTTTTCTTTGGTCACAATAATAGATAGGAGATACACATTATCATATATTTTTTCCGTCGTATAACTCACGGAAACGTTGATGTTGTCTTTTTCGTCTATAGTGTGCGTTATAAGGCGTACGGTGTCGGTATCATAAACCTCAGTGTCAATATTTTTTGCAACCGCCAGAAACTGTACCGATACCACAGCAACTATCGAAACGCATATGAATAATGATAAAACAATTAATACAACTTTCTTCATTATGAACCCTCACTATTATTTGAAGTTAGATATTAATCAAAACTTAGTAAAGCTGTGTGCAAACTTGCGTTAAAGCCTGCACCAAGCTTAAGATTATTGTATACCCTGTTTTTCCTTATGTCAATTATTTCTTAAGTCTATTGCTAATCTGAAACAGGCATTATAACAAACGTCCCCCACCAAACCTATGAATTCGGTGGGGGGTATATATCTTATATCAAAATCGGCTGAATCTGTTCACCTTTGAGCGCTAAGCGCACGGTTTCGCCGATTTTTGTGAAATCGGCAACCGCCGAGAAGGGCTTTGAAATGTGGTCATCCTGCGAATAAGGCACAAAGAAATAGTTCTTTTGGCTTTGCAAAAGCCCAATGTTTTTTGAAGCTGCCGCAAGTGCATCGTTTGTTGAGATTGCAAGCACCACGGGGCGAATGTTTCGCACATGGCTTTTGACTGCCATGGTAACAGGGGTGTCGTTAACGCCTGTTGCAAGCTTTGCCAACGTGTTCGAGGAACATGGCGCCACAACCAGCGCATCAAGCATCTTCTTCGGGCCGATAGGTTCGGCGTCCTCGATCGTGGCGATGATTTCACGGCCTGTCAGTTCGATGAGCTTGTTGCGGTTATCAAGCGCACTGCCGAATCGGGTTGAAAGGTTATAGGAATTGAAGGACATTATGGGGTAAACCTCGAACCCCTCGGCTGTTAAAGCTTTAATTGCCGCAAACGCCTTTGAAAACGTACAGAACGAGCCTGTCAAGGCAAATCCCAAGCGAATTCTATCCACCTCATTCACCTCCCCTTTTAAGCACGCTTACGATGTAATCGGCAATCATTCTGCCTGCGGTTTCGGGCGCGCACCTTGCGGGTAGGCCGGGTGCGGTCTCGACCTTGATGCCTGCTTTTTCGGCGGCTTCAAAGTCGGTGCCAAAGGGGGCAGACGCCAAATCGAGGATATATCGGCAATTCTTGGCGCTTTCAATCATCTGTTCGGTTAAAACAAGCGAGGGCACAGTGTTGACGATTACGTCGGCACTTTCAACCGCTTTTTCATCATTTATATTTGCCGGTTTATAGCCAAGCGACTTGGCTTCTATTCTGGCATAAGGTTTTCTTGCAAGAATCGTCACCTCTGCCTCAAGCGAGGAAAGCCGCTTTGCAAGCGAGCGTGTAACCCTGCCAAAGCCGGTTAAGGCAACGTTCATGCCGTTAATTGCAATGTCGGTGTTTTTCATAATCATTTCAAGCGCACCCTCGGCTGTAAGGTCGGCGTTTTTAAGGGTGAGGTCTTCAACCTCGAAAAAGTCACAAAGGGTAATTCCTTTTTCTTCGCATTCCTTTTTTAATCCGTCATAAACCATGCCTGCAAAAAGCCTTGTGCCTGCAGGCATTTTTTTAAGTACATCCCACAAATCAGTCCCGTCGAGGGTGTTGATCACTCTGCCGTTTTTAAAAGAAACATAGGGCAAAACCACCGCATCGGGCTGATATATACACTCGGCGTTATCGCACAGAATAACACCTGTTTTAAAGGTTTGCTTAAGCCATGCCGCGCAATAGGCTGTGCGTTTATCTAAACCAAGAACGTAAATATTCATATTGTTTATATACCCCTTTCGGTTAGGGAAATCTTTTATTTTCATAGTTCAATATATGTAAAACGAGGCTTTTGCGTGCCGTTTGGCAAAACGCATAAATCACAGCGCTTAAATATGTGAGAGTTTTTGGTTTGCTTTAACTTGAAAGTTTCATGAAAAAATGCTATACTAAGGTGTATTTTGTTTTTTGGGGGGATTTTTGTGACAAAACTCGGTTTTGATAACGACAAATATTTATCTACTCAGTCGGCACACATCAAGGAACGTATACAATATTTCGGCGGCAAGCTCTACCTTGAATTCGGCGGCAAGCTTTTTGACGATTTCCACGCCTCACGAGTTTTGCCCGGCTTCAAGCCCGACTCCAAACTTCAGATGCTTTTGCAACTTAAGGACCAGGCTGAAGTCGTTGTTGTAATCAACGCTGCTGACATTGAACAGAACAAAATAAGGGGCGACATCGGCATCACCTATGACCTCGACGTTTTAAGACTTATTGACGCTTACCGCAAAGCAGGGCTTTATGTGGGAAGTGTTGTACTTTCAAGATATGCAGGACAGCCTGCGGCTGATGCTTTTAAGCGCAAGCTTGAAGCTTTGGGAATTACCGTTTACCGACATTATAACATTGACGGCTACCCCAGCGACCTTAAAAAGGTTATAAGCGACGACGGATATGGCAAAAACGACTATATTGAAACCACCCGCGAGCTTATTGTTATAACCGCCCCCGGCCCGGGCAGCGGAAAGATGGCAACCTGCCTTTCTCAGCTTTATCACGACCACAAGCGAGGCATTAAAGCAGGCTATGCCAAGTTTGAAACCTTCCCTATCTGGAGCATTCCCCTTAACCACCCTGTTAACTTGGCTTATGAGGCTGCAACTGCCGACCTTAACGACGTTAACATGATCGACCCCTATCATCTTGAAGCATACGGCGATTTAGCCGTTAACTATAACCGAGATATTGAAGTTTTCCCCGTGCTCGACACCATGTTCAACATGATTTTGGGCGAGTCGCCTTATAAATCGCCGACGGACATGGGCGTTAACATGGCAGGCTTCTGCATTTTTGATGATGACGCTTGCTGCGAAGCCTCGAAGCAGGAGATCATCCGCCGCTATTACACCACCCTTTGCAAGGCACGCAAGGGCGATGCCACCGAAGACGAGATTTTGAAGATTGAGCTTTTGATGAAAAAAGCAGGAATTAGCGAAACCAACCGTGCGGTCGTTACCCCTGCCCTTGAAAAAGCTGAAAGCACAGGCAACCCTGCCGCCGCAATGGAATTGCCCGACGGCAGAATTATAACAGGTAAGACAAGCTCGCTTTTGGGTGCATCTGCCGCACTTTTGCTGAATGCGCTTAAAGAGCTTGCAGGAATTGCAGATGATATTTTGCTCATCTCGCCCGTTGTTATCGAGCCTATTCAGAAGCTTAAGGTAAACCACCTTGGCAACGAAAATCCAAGACTTCACACCGACGAGGTTTTGCTTGCATTAAGCATTTGCGCCGCAACCAACCCCACCGCACAGCTGGCACTTGAACAGCTTAAAAAGCTTAAAGGATGCGAGGTCCATTCGACAGTAATTTTAAGCTCTGTCGATATGAAGACATTCTCGAAGCTGGGCATTAACGTAACCTGCGAGGCTGTTTATCAGACAAAGAATCTCTATCACGGATAAAAATAAAACGCTCCGAAAAAATCGGGGCGTTTTTTATTTGAATTTAAACCGTTGGTTTAAATGATTAGAAATTTATCTAATCACTATTGATTTTACTCTTTAGTTATGCTAATATGCGCTTGAGGGGTGAAAGCGAAATACTACTTAAGGAGACAAACTATGACACCAATTGAAATTGAAAAATCGTTGACAGAAATCGTTGTTGCCAAGGATGAAGCCTGTAAGCTTAGACTTGCAACTGTTGACAAGCAAAACGTGACCGAGCGCAAAGCTCTTGCACTTGAAAGAGGAATATATAATCTG
>JAZSPX010000242.1:0-1693 GCA_045537675.1 Candidatus Faeciplasma sp.
CCAGCTTCCGACGGCTCGGTTTCGGCAACAAGAAGAAACACAGGCAAGGTTGGCAGAAACGACCCTTGCCCCTGCGGCAGCGGCAAGAAGTATAAGAAATGTTGCGGCCAATAGTTCGCGCGAAGCGCGAACTATTGAAAAACGGCTCTCGGCGTGAAACGCCTCGTGCTAAAGCACCGCCGTTTTTCGGGTGCCTACCATTTATATAATTTAACCTAAAACTGAATTTTCCGGTGCTAAATGGGTATAGGCAAATTACATTCACATAAGTTAACATCATAAAGGGGAAACAACAATGAAATTCAACACAGCTTTTCGCTCGGCAGATATTTTGCTTCCTGCCGATGCAAACATGACAAAATGGGCAGTCGTTGCCTGCGACCAATATACCAGCGAGCCTGAATATTGGGCGAGAGCCGAGGAAGTGGTGGGCAATGCACCCAGCGCTTTGCGCCTTGTTCTGCCCGAAATATACCTCGAGCAAGAGGGCGTTGAGGAGCGCATTGCAAAAATCAACGAAAATATCGATTCTTACCTTGCAAACGGCATTTTTAACGAATATAAGAACGCATTCGTTTATCTTGAACGTGTTCAGGCAGACGGCAAGCTCCGTCAGGGCTTGGTTGGCGCTATCGACCTTGAGGAATATGACTATCACAAGGGCAGCACCTCACGGGTAAGAGCGACCGAGGCTACCGTTCCCGAAAGAATCCCTCCCAGACTTAAGATCAGAGAAAACGCAGGAGCCGAGCTTCCTCACATTATGATTTTGATTGATGACGAGCTTAAGACTGTCATCGAGCCGCTTAAGGGCAACTGCCCCGTAAAGCTTTACGACTTCGAGCTTATGCTTGGCGGCGGTGTGGCAAGAGGTTATTTGGTACCCGAGGAATTGCACGCACAGATCGACTCGGCCCTTTTGAAATTAAGCGACAAGTGCGACATGCTTTACGCCATGGGCGACGGCAACCACTCGCTTGCAACCGCAAAGGAGCATTATGAAAAGCTTAAGCGCGAAAACCCCGACAAGGATCTATCCAATCACCCTGCACGCTATGCCTTGTGCGAGGTTGTGAACTTGCACAGCGAAGCACTCGAGTTCGAGGCTATTCACAGAATCGTGACCGAGGTTGACACTGCTGACCTCTTGGAAAAACTTGAAGAAAAACTCGGCCTTTCCAACGAAAAATCTGAGCAGGGCCTGTGGGTAGTTCTTGGCGGCAAAAGAGTTAGAAAGTATATTCACAATCCGCTTTCAAAGCTTACCGTTGGCAGTTTGCAGATATTCTTGGACGAATACATCAAGGCAAACGGATGCAAGATCGACTATATCCACGGCGCTGACGTTCTGGCAAAGCTTTCCGAAGAGCCGAATTCCATCGGCTTCGAGCTTGAAACCATGAGAAAGGAAGAACTTTTCCCTGCAGTTGTTGCCGACGGCGCCCTGCCCAGAAAGACCTTCTCTATGGGCCATGCCTATGATAAGAGATACTATTTAGAAGCTAAGAAGATAGTAGAATAAAGCAAGAAAAATGCTGAGCTTGTGTGGGAATATTGCGGTTTCGCAAAGTAACAGGATAAAAACAAACCCTTGGAGAAATCCAAGGGTTTTGTTATTTATGTCGGTTTTGCGGCGATTTCGCCGCGCGTGGGGCGAAGCCCGAGTGCGCGGCGGCGGAGCCGCCTTTTAACC
>JAZSPX010000248.1:0-4028 GCA_045537675.1 Candidatus Faeciplasma sp.
TAAGAACGCCGACAGAATTGTTGTCATCGACGGCGGCGTTATTACCGAAGAAGGCACCCACACCGAGCTTATTGCGCACGGCGGAACCTATGCCAAGCTTTACGCCTTGCAGTTCAGAGAAGACTGATTTGTAAAGATTTCTTGTTTTGCTGTTTATATCCCTATTCGCGGGGCGATAAGCCCCTTTGCGCGGCTGCGGAATTGCCGTGGTGTCTGCTTCATTATCTGGGTGAATATCTTTGAAAAATATTGCGGTGTGCTGAAGCCGTTGCCAATGGCAACCTCGGTTAAACTTTTCGAGGAATATAACAGCTCGAGGCAGGCTTTTTCAACTCGAATGTGGTTTATGTAATTTGTAAGCGTATAGCCGGTTTCTGCCTTGAACACACGCATAAAATGGCTTTGGCTGTATTTAACAAGGCTTAAAATATCCTCGGTCTTAATCTGTTCTTTATAATGCAGGTTTATATAGTCGGTAGCCAAAGACACCGCTTTAGAACAGCCCTTTGAAATACGGCTCATGTTAGAAATAAGCGAAAACTGGTTTGTTGCAATAAGGTGGTTTATAATCGAGAAAATGAATAGCTTCATCAAAATCTCGTTGCCGAAAATGTGTTCTCTGTCAGCCTTAAGAAGGGCAGGAATGCGGGAAAGTATTTCCTCGCTAAGCGAGATATAGCGGTTAAACCGCACACTTTCAAACGAGATTTTTGCCGGGTCATCGTCTGTGCCCAAAATGCTTGAATCGAACAGCAGGGCATAATAGTGAAATTTTTCGCCGCTGTTATAATAGCTGTGTTCGGTGTAAGGGTCAATAAACACAACGTCACCGGCGGTTAATCGTCGTTCATAACCGTCAATTCCAAGTATTATACTGCCTTTTAAAAGATAAAAAACCTCATATTCCTTGTGATAGTGCGCATCCGCGCCATACAAATCCTCTGAATAAATCGCCACGGGATATTGCTGGTCGCCGTGCTGGGTTTTTTCATACCTGTTTTTCATTTCATCACCCCGCATCTATTATAAGCCCTTGCAAAAGAAAATAAAAGACATTTTCGCTTATTTTTTATATTATTCTATCGTAAAAATGACTGCCGCAAGGGACACCTACCATAAAGCAGATTTTACTAACCGCAAATACAACAAAAGGAGTACAGGCAATTTTGCTTGTACTCCTTTTCACACTTCTTGCCCTGCAAGGTATAGTGTGTTACACCTTTTTGTGTACCGTCGGGCGGTAAAAATTTTTTAGTGATATGCCTCACACGGCTCGGTGGTTTTATTTTTTTAGCTATACAATTCGGGTGGCTTTAAGCTGTGCCTGCAAGCAAAGCTCTGCCGCTTTGAATGCATGTGCCTGTGTCATTGCGTTTTCGGTGCGGTTAAGACAGTCTAAAATCAAACCTCCAAAGAAGGGGTAGCCTGTTAAACCGGTGGCGTTAATATATTTTTCGCCCTTGCCGTTTACCAAGAACACGTGGTTGCCGTCCACCTTGTCGGTGGCAACGTTTATGTATTTTCTTATTTCAATGTAGCCCTCTGTTCCCAGAATGAAGGTTCTGCCGTCGCCCCATGTGCGAAGTCCGTCGGGGTTGAACCAGTCAACGCGGAAATAGTTTGTTGTGCCGTTTTTACCCGTTATGGTGCAGTCGCCGAAATCTTCAAGCTCGGGATGGTCGGGGTTTGCATAGTTTGCAATTCGGGCGGTCTGAACAGTTGCGTCCTCTTCGCCTGCAAAGTGAAGATACTGCTCTATCTGATGGCTGCCTATATCGCAAAGAATACCGCCGTATTTTTCCCTTTCAAAGAACCACGCGGGGCGGCTGGGGGCATTCAAGCGGTGAGGGCCAAAGCCGGTGACGCTTAACACCTTGCCTATCTCACCCTGGTCTATCATGTATCCTGCTAGAATCGCACCCTCGACATGAAGGCGTTCAGAGTAGTAGACCATATATTTCTTTGCGGTCTTTTCAACCATTGCTTTTGCGCTGTTAAGCTGTTCCATTGTGGTAAACGGTGCTTTGTCGGCAAAATAGTCTTTTCCTGCGGCCATTGCCTTAAGACCCAAAGCACAGCGCTCGCTGGTTATTGCGGCACTTGCTATCATGTGCGTTTCGTTGTCAGAAAGTGCTTCTTCCTCGCTTCTTGCGGGCTTTGCCTGAGGGTAGGCTTTCAGAAAAGCCTCCATCAGCTTGGGGTTGGGGTCGTAAACATATTTTAAAGTGCCGCCTGCTTCTAACAGACCGTTTGTCATACCGTAGATATGGCCGTGATCGAGCCTTACTGCCGAGAAAACAAATTCGCCCGGCTTAACAACAGGCTTCGGCTTGCCCGAAGGTGCATAGTTCATGCCGTCTGATACGTTCATAGTCTTACCTCACTTTTTCTTGTAATCGCTGCCAAGGGTAATGTTGCCGTTAAACTCCATTACAGAAGCCGACTTTTCATAGAAATGCGGAACATTCTTCATAATACCTTCAACAGTATAGAACGGGCTGGTGCTGTCGATGGGAAGGGTTACAGTTCTGTTTGTTGCACCCGAAAGATAGATTGCGGTAATAAGCTCGATGGTGTTTTTGCCGTCCTCGCCGCCGATAGCTACGTCACAGTCATTCTCGATAGCGTATAAAACGTCGGAAAGCTGGGCGATGTGACCTTCATAAGGCAACGGCGGAAGTGAGTCGACATATTCGCAAATTTCGGTCTCCAGCTCTTTATTAACTTTGGGGAAGCCGTTGGACATTGCAGTTGACGCATAGCAGTCGAAGGGGGCAGAAATTTTTGCCTTATCGCACTGGAAAACAACCTTCTGCTCCTCTCCGTGATGGACGACGGAAGCGGTTATCTGTGCCAACGAATTGGGGTATTGCAAAATTGAAACGGAAAGGTCCTCGACCTCGGCGTTGTCGTGGGCGGTGTTTGCCAAAACGCTGGTCACTTTCTCGGGCAGGCCCATCATCCAGCAAAGCATATCTATGTGGTGAACGGCATGGTTCAATGTGCAGCCGCCGCCTTCTTTTTCCCATGTGCCGCGCCACCAAAGGTCATAATAGCAGTGTCCGCGCCACCAGAAGGAGTCTACCTGAGCGTGTCTGACCTCGCCTGCCAAGCCACTGTCAAGAAGCATTTTAAGGTCACGAATGGGCTTACGGAAACGGTTTTGTGCGATTATCGACAGCTTTTTGCCGCTTTCATCGCGTGCTTTAAGCATGGCATCACATTCTTCCAAGGATGCCGCCATGGGCTTTTCACAAACAACGTTTTTGCCCGATTTTAAACAGTTGATGCTTATTGAAGCGTGAACGTAGGGCGGTGTGCAAACGTCTACCAAATCAATGTCGTTGCGGCCAAGAATATCCTCGTGATTTTCATATACGTCGCAATCTGCCTTAAATTCTTCCATGAATTTGCGTGCTTTGCCCGGCACGATATCTACAAGCGCTACGACCTTGCAACGGTCTGCAAGCTTCAAATATGCATCCATATGGGCGTGGGCAATGCTTCCGGTTCCTACAATGGCAACTCTTAACATAATTATCTCTCCTTTTTTTGCAAAAATTCTGTTAAATAAAGTATATATCACCCGTTCATACCTGTCAATTGCACAGAATAGGCAAGTTATTGCGGTATCACGGAAAATAAAATATCCTCCCGCAGAGCGAGAGGATATTAAAGCTTAGCGACGTTTCTTTTTCTTGAAGATAAGTAATGCTGCAACGCCGATTGCGGCAACTGCACCAACAGCGGCAATTATGGCAAGCATTGCTTTCTTGCCTGATGAATTGCTGATTTCATCGTTAACAGGCTTTTCTTCAACCTGTGCGATTTCGCCCAAGGCATAAATTGCGTCGAGGGTTATTTTGCCCGACTTAACAACAACCTTAACGTCATGAGTCTGGGTTTCGCCAAAGTCGTGAGAATAGAATTCATAGCGCGAGCCTGTGATTGTTGTTGCGCAGTTTTCAGCGGCAAGCTCGCCGTCGATATAGATGTCTAAAACAGCGTCGCCCGTGTTGGGGCCGATG
>JAZSPX010000180.1:0-13497 GCA_045537675.1 Candidatus Faeciplasma sp.
TTTGGCAAAGGGCACCTTGGCAGTTGCTGCTGCTTTGGCTGAAACCGACGCTACCACCGTTATCGGCGGCGGCGACTCTGCAGCTGCAGTTATCAACCTTGGCTTTGCTGACAAGATGACTCACATCTCCACAGGCGGCGGCGCATCCCTTGAATACCTCGAAGGCAAGGTTCTTCCCGGTATTGATGTAATTGCTGACAAGTAATTTATAACGACTTTTAAAACGGAGCATATCATTTGCTCCGTTTTGAATAATCAGACATTTTTGATTCTTTGAAAGGATGTTTTTAATATGAACAAAAATCTCCGTCAGGCAGTTATTGCCGGCAACTGGAAAATGAATAAGACCCGCCCCGAAGCTAAGGCTCTCATCGAAGAACTTAAGCCTTTGGCTGCAAATGCAGGCTGCGGCGTTGTAATCTGCGTACCCTTCACCAACCTCGAAACCGCTTTGACCCTTACCGAGGGTACAAACATCGGTGTCGGCGCTCAGAACTGCCACTTCGCAAAGAGCGGTGCCTACACCGGCGAAATCAGCGCAGACATGCTTGCTGAAATGGGTGTAGAATACGTTGTTCTCGGCCACTCCGAAAGAAGACAGTACTTCGGCGAAACCGACGAAACCGTTAACCTTCGCACCAAGGCTGCTCTTGAAGCAGGACTTAAGCCCATCGTTTGCGTTGGCGAACTTTTGTGGGAGCGCGAAGCTAACATCACCGAAGAAGTTTTGGCTAAGCAGATCAAGCTTGACTTTGCAGGCATCTCGGCTGACGATTTGAAGAAGACCATCATCGCTTATGAACCCGTTTGGGCAATCGGCACAGGCAAAACCGCAACCGCTGACCAGGCAGAAGAAGCTTGCCTCTTCATCCGCAATGTCCTTGCATCTCTCTACGGCACCGAAACCGCAGAAGCTGTTACCATTCAGTACGGCGGCTCCATGAATGCCGGCAACGCTGCAGAACTTCTTTCCAAGACCAATGTTGACGGCGGTCTCATCGGCGGCGCTTCCTTAAAGGCTGCAGATTTCGCTACCATCATCAACGCTGCAACCAACGGTTAATTGAAAGGGAAGGGCATAAATAATGATTAAACCTATCGTATTAGTTGTAATGGACGGTATCGGCTATTCCGTAACAGGCCTTGGCGATGCTGTAACTCTTGCAAACACCCCCACCTTAGACAAGCTTTTGAAAGAATACCCCAACACCTCTTTAAAGGCTCACGGCAGCGCCGTAGGTCTTCCTTCCGACGATGATATGGGCAACTCCGAAGTAGGACACAACGCTCTTGGCTGCGGACAGATCTATTCTCAGGGCGCAAAGCTTGTTAACGAATCTATCGAATCGGGCAAGATGTTTGCATCAAGCACATGGAACGAGCTTGTAGACAACTGCAAGGCTAATAACTCCACACTTCACTTCATCGGCCTTTTGTCCGACGGTAACGTTCACTCTAACATCTCCCACCTTATGCAGATGATCACCAAGGCTAAGGAAATGGGCGTAAAGGCAGTTAAGTGCCACGTTCTGCTCGACGGACGCGACGTTCCCGCAACCTCTGCTCTTACTTATGTAGATGCTCTTGAAGCTCACATGGCTTCTTTAAACGATGATACCTTCAACGCTTGCATCGCTTCGGGCGGCGGCAGAATGAAGGTAACCATGGACAGATATGAAGCTAACTGGGATATGGTCAAGCTTGGCTGGGATACCCACGTTCATGGCATAGGCCGCCAGTTTGAAACCGCTACCGACGCTATCAACACCTACCGCGCAGAGCTTGACGTAATAGACCAGGACCTTCCTGCTTTCGTAATTGCCAGAAACGGCGAGCCTGTTGGTAAGATTAAAGACAACGACAGCGTTGTTCTCTTTAACTTCCGCGGCGACAGAGCTATCGAAATGTCTATGGCATTCGACCAGGCAAACTTCACCGCTTTTGACAGAGGCAATGCCCCCAAGGTAGTATATGCAGGTATGCTCCAGTACGACGGCGACCTCAAGCTTCCCGAAAAGTTCCTTGTTAACCCTCCCGAAATCAAGAACACCTTGTCCGAACTCTTAGTTGCTAACGGCTTGCGTCAGTACGCTGTTTCCGAAACCCAGAAGTACGGCCATGTAACTTATTTCTGGAACGGCAACAAGTCCGAAAAGTTCTCTGAAGAGCTTGAAACCTTCAACGAAATCCCTTCCGATAAGGTTTCCTTCGATGAACGCCCCTGGATGAAGTCTGCCGAAGTTACCGACGACGTTATTGCAGCAATGCGCAGCGGCAACTACGACTTCATTCGTTGCAACTACCCCAACGGCGACATGGTTGGCCACACAGGCAACTTAGATGCTACCATCATTGGTGTTGAATCTGTTGATATCGGCCTTACACGAGTATTAAAGGCTGCTGACGAGCTTGGCTACACAGTTTTAATCACTGCTGACCACGGCAACGCCGACGAAATGCTTGAAAAGAACAAAAAGGGCGAAGTAGCTGTAAGAACAGCTCACTCTCTTAACAGAGTACCCTTCATTATCTATGACAACGCCACTACCTACACAATCAAGGACGGCGAATACGGCCTTGCAAACGTAGCACCCACCGTTGCAAAAATCTTCGGTCTTACAGCTCCCGATTGCTGGGAAGACAGCATGATCTAATATTTGTTTTTTCAAAGTCGGGAAGGGGTATCTTCCCGACTTTGCGTTTTTTACGTTTATTTATTGAAAGGAACACGTTAAAATGAAAGTAATCCGGAACACTACTTTTATTTCAAGACTCACAGCATTTGTTTTATGCTTGTGTCTTACCATGTCTTTGTGTGTTGGTTGTGCCGATACTCAGCCCTCTATGGATAACAACCCGATAGACGAGAATATCGTAAACGTCAACACAAATAAAATCACAGTCAATAACCCCCTCATCTGGTCGGATATTCCCGACCCCGATATTATTCGTGTAGGGGATACATATTACATGGTCAGCACCACCATGTACTTCACCCCCGGCGTACCGATTATGAAATCAACCGACCTTGCCCACTGGGAAATGGTAGGTTACGTCTATGATACAATCGAAAACACCCCCGCTACCGACCTTGTCGGCGACAACGAGTGTTACGGCCAGGGCTCGTGGGCAGCATGCATCCGTTACCACGACGGCTACTTCTACGTCCTGTTTGCATGCCTCGACCAGGGCAAGTCCTACATCTTTAAAACCGCAGATATTGAAAACCCCGATTGGATAAGATATGACTTCAACCGCGTCTTCCACGATGCAACCCTTTTGTTCGATGACGACGGCAGAGTTTACGTTGTTTACGGCGCAGGTAACGTTCACATTACCGAGCTTGAACCCGACTGCTCCAGAGTTAAGCAGGGCGGCGTCGACCAGCTCCTGTTTAACACAGGTATTTGCGAGGGGCTTGACGGCGCAGAAGGCGCACATATCTATAAAATCAACGGTAAATACTACATCACAATGATAAGCTACAGAACAAACGGTGACTGTTCAAGATGCGAAATCGTCTACCGTTCCGATAAGCTTTTGTCGGGTTGGGAGGGTAAGGTTGTCCTTTGCGACTCGATGGGCTATTACGGCAACGGCGTTGCACAGGGCGGCATCGTTCAGACCCTTGACGGCGACTGGTATGCACTTCTGTTCCAGGATCACGGCTCTGTCGGCAGAATTCCTTGCTTACAGCCTGTAACATGGGAAGATGGCTGGCCGATGATGGGCGAAAACGAAGACGCAGCCGTTAAGGTAACAGTCATGTCCGATAAGGATAGCTGGACAGAAAGCACCTTCATGGCAGATGACGAATTCGACTATACCGAAAACAAGCTTGGCCTTTGCTGGCAGTTCAACCACAACCCCGATAACGACAACTGGAGCGTTACCGAGCGTCCCGGTTACTTCAGAATTAAAACCGAAAAGACTGAAAAGGATATGTTCCACGCTCAGAACACTCTTACCCAGCGTGTAGAAGGCCCTTACAGCACAACCGAAGTCAAGCTCGATGTTTCCGGCCTTAACCCCGGTGACTATGCAGGTATCACTGCCTTCCAGACATGGGCAGGCTTAATCGGCGTCCGTGTCGATACTGACGGCACCAAAAAGGTTTACTTCGAAACCACCCACCGCACTCGCGGCGGCGACATTGTAAACGAAGAAGTTATTGAACAGGACGAAATTTACCTTAAGATAGAATATAAATTCTCTCAGATTGATGAGAACGGCAAAATCTCCACCCAGGACCAGGCACGTTTCTACTATTCGCTTGACGGTAGCGAGTGGGTAAAGCTTGGCAAGGGCTTCACCATGAGCTATGACCTCGACTTATTCACAGGTTACCGCACAGGTCTTTACTGCTACTCCACCACCGAAGCAGGCGGCCACGCCGACTTCGATTACTATCACACCTTTAAAGGCCTCGAACCCCAAAACTAACTTCCTGCGCTGACTGCGCGCCTCCACGCCCTCCGCCCAACCGCCTGCGGCGGCGCCGCTTCGGGCACGTCGGCGCTGAATATCTAAAAACCACAAAAAATCTCCTCCCTGCTTTTTGCAGAGAGGAGATAGTTTTTTATACCTTATTCACTTTTCTTTTCGTCAATCGCATTCGTTACAGGCTCACTCACAACTTCTTCGTCCTTAACCTTGCCAATGTCAATTCCCGGCATGGTATAATATGAATGCTCTGTCGGCATGCTCTTTTTCTCAAGACGAGTATTAACAATCGCGCGAAGCAAATCGTAAATAACCGCAAATATCGGCACACCAACAATCATGCCCACAATGCCGAACATACTGCCGAATACCAAAATTGCAAACAACACCCAAAACGAGCTAAGACCTATCTTGTTGCCCAAAATCTTGGGACCTAAAATGTTACCGTCAAATTGCTGTAAAACTAAAATGAAGATTATAAACCAAATCGTTTTCGAGGGGTCGGCAATCAGCACTAAAATCGAACAGGGAATAGCACCGATAAACGGACCGAACACGGGAATAATGTTCGTAACACCAATAATTATCGAAATGATCATTACATAAGGCATTCTCAAAATCAGAAGTCCCGCACAGCAAATGCAACCAATAATAAACGAGTCGATAAGCTTGCCGTAAATAAAGTTCAAAAGCGCTGTGTTTGTGTTCGAGGTAATAGCAAAAATGCGGGTGTAAACATCCTCTTTAAATACCGAAACAATAAACTTCTTTGCCTGTGCCTGAAGCTGGTTTTTGCTGAACAGGAAGTAAATTGCTAAGATAAATCCGAAGATAAAGTTCTTAACCGAGTTTGCAAAGTCGAACACGCTTGCCAAAAGGTTGGTAAGCTGAGGCACCAACGAGGTCAGTAACGACTGCAAGCTTGAATAAATGTCGTTCAACTCGTTGTTGATAATCGTTGCTAAGTTCGGGTTGTCTTCAAGCGTCTTGCTTATCCACTTGGTTACCGAGGGGATAAACTCGTTTGTGAAGCCGTCGTAAATTCCCGGAATGTTAGAAATGATTTCAGGGATGATCGCAAGTATTACCGCCGCAATAACGGCAATCAGAACGATCGAGGCCACGCATATGCCAATAACCCTTGAAATCTTCGGCCTTGCTTTTTTCTTGAAAATAAACCTTGCCAAAAACTTTTCCACCGATTTAACGATAGGGTTAAGCATAAATGCCAGAATGGCACTCCATATAACAGGCTCCAAAACCTCAAAAATTGCCGAAAATACCTTGGCTAAATCCTGCCATTGGAATATGCAGAAAATCAGCGCAATCGTAAATACTATCGCAAACAGCGCATACCTAAGTATCGTGTTATATTTCTTGTTCGAGAATAATTTCAAAAGCATCAGTCCTTCCAAGTCATGCTATATTTTAAGTATACATTATTATTGAAAAAAATGCTATACCAAAATCAAAAATTAATAAAACATTTTCTTATATTTTTTCTCCCTTCCTATTTTCATCGAACCGTTTTTGTGTTATACTTATTAAGTATTACTGTGCAATTATGTTTTTCGGAGGATTACGAGTGACTGATAAAGAATTCAATGCCTTAAAACAAAAGGCTTTAGCTAAATATTTTTCAAAGCTTAACACCATGCAGCAAGAGGCTGTTTTCACCGTCAACGGCCCTGTACTTATTTTAGCAGGCGCAGGCAGCGGCAAAACAACAGTTCTTGTCAACCGTGTCGCCAACATGATATATTTCGGCAACGCCTATTTCGATACCGTGCGTTACGCAGGTGTTTCCCGTTCCGACGAACAGTTTTTAGAGGATTATGCAAATGGCACTGCTACCGATGCCGAGCGTTTGAAGTCTATCGTCGCTGTCGATTGCGTCAACCCATGGAACATTTTAGCCATCACCTTCACCAACAAAGCTGCAGGCGAGCTTAAAGAGCGTCTTGCCGCCATGCTTGGCGAGCAGGCAAGCGGCATAACTGCCGCCACCTTCCACTCGGCATGTGTAAGAATTCTGCGCCGAGAGATTGAAAAGCTCGGCTACGATAAAGCCTTCACCATCTACGATACCGACGATTCTGTTCGTGTAATCAAATCCTGCCTGCAGGACCTTAACATGTCCGACAAAATGTATCCGCCGAAGTCTGTTCTTGGCGAAATCTCTCACGCTAAAGAGGCTATGCTTACACCTGATGAATATGCAGCTTCCGCTTCGGGTGATTACCGCAAGCAGCAATATTCAAGGCTCTATTCAGCCTATCAGAATAAGCTTGTCAACGCAAACGCCCTCGATTTCGACGATATAATCCTGCTCACCGTCCGTCTTTTCGAAGAAAACCCCGACGTTTTAGACCACTATCAGAACCTTTACAAATACATTCTTGTTGACGAATATCAGGATACCAACATGGTTCAGTACCGCTTGGTTTCCATGCTCTCTCAAAAGCGCAAAAACCTTTGCGTTGTTGGTGACGACGACCAGAGTATCTACAAATTCCGTGGCGCCACCATCGAGAATATCCTCTCGTTCGAGGAGCAGTATCAGAATGCCAAGGTTATAAGACTCGAACAGAACTACCGCTCAACCCAGAATATTTTAACCTGCGCTAACGAGGTTATTAAAAACAATAAAGGCCGAAAAGGCAAAAACCTGTGGACCGGTGCAGGAGAGGGAAGTCTTGTAACCCTTTACAAAGCCTCTACCGAGCAGGGCGAAGCCCGCTTTGTCGCCAACATGATATTCGATTCCGTTAAAAAAGGCGGCAAATATTCCGATAACGCCGTTTTATACCGCATGAACGCACAGTCCAACGCCATCGAGCGTGCGCTTGTTGCAAGCGGCATTACATACCGTGTCATCGGCGGTGTCAAGTTCTATGACCGCAAGGAAGTCAAAGACATCATTGCATATCTTTCCGTCATCAACAACGAAACCGATATGCTTCGCTTAAAGCGAATTATCAACGAGCCTAAGCGAGGAATAGGCGACGCCACCGTCGATATGTTAGAGCAGATTTCTTCCGATTTAGGCGAAGCGCCGCTTAACATCATGCGCTCCGCTAAAGAAATCCCCGCACTTTCCCGTGCCGCCGCCAGACTTTGCGACGTTGCCGCCATGTTCGACGATTTTAAGCTTAAGGCCGAGGTTATGCCTTTAGCCGACATGCTTGACGAAATCATGGACAAAACAGGCTATCTTAACATGTTAAGAGGGCAGGGCGAAGAAGGCACTACCCGCCTTGAAAATATCGAAGAATTAAAGTCCACCATGGTCAACTACTCAATGAACGCCGAAGAGCCCACTCTTTCCGGATTCTTAGAGGAAATTGCCCTTTATACCGATATCGACAGCATGAACCCCGATGATGATGCCGTCACCTTGATGACAGTTCATGCCGCCAAGGGTTTAGAGTTTGACAACGTTTTCGTTGTCGGACTTGAAGAAAACATCTTCCCATCCTCACGAAGCGTCGATCTTCAGGAAGACTTGGAGGAAGAACGCCGTCTGGCATACGTTGCCATTACCCGTGCAAAGAAGAATCTATATCTAAGCTGTGCTTCGCAAAGAATGCTCTTCGGCTCAACAAGCTTTAACCGCCCATCACGTTTTGTCGATGAATTGCCCAAAGACTATGTCGAGCTTAAATTCGAGCATAAACCCACAGACTCCGCATCTTTGCGCCCCAAGAGCGCACCTGCACCCATCAAAAACGGCTTTGGAACCGCAGGATTCGGCGGTTCATCAGCTCGAAATTCTGCACCTGCAGCGCCAAAAGCTCCTGCACAAAACTTCAACGTCGGTGACAGAGTCAAGCACAACGTTTTTGGCGAGGGTACGGTTGTTAGGGCAATCAAAATGTCAAGCGATACCATGTTAGAGGTCGCCTTTGAAAAGGTGGGCACCAAAAAAATCATGGCGGCGTTTGCAAAAATTCAAAAGCTATAATCACCCCCCTTTTTGCATACGTTAAGGAGGAATACGTATGGATATTAAAATCACACCACGAAAACTTTCAGGTACCGTAAAGGCGCTCCCTTCCCGATCAGAGGCTCACCGCAAGCTTATCTGTGCCGCAATTTCTGCCGAAAAAACCCCCTCTAAGGTGAGAAACGTCTCTTTTTCCGAAGATGTCTGTGCAACCTTAGATGCGCTTAAGGCAATCGGCTCAAGCTTTGAGATCGTCGGCAACAGTGTCGTGTTCTACGACTTCAAGCCTTTTGGTGAAGTAACCATTAATTGCCGCGAGTCAAAAGCCACGCTCATGTTCATGCTTCCTCTTGTTAGCTGCATGCATGCAATTAAAGCAACCTTTACAGGCGGCGAAATGATTCTCGACGAAAGCATTGAAGACCTCATTACATTGTTAAAAGAAAGAGGGATCAAGTGCGACTATAACGGCAAAATGCCCTTTACTGTTCAGGGGCCTATCCCTTCAGGCGAGTATTACGCAACAAGCTACGCCAATCTTTCCGGCCTTTTGCTCGGGCTTTCTCATAACTACACCGACAGCATGATATTCGTTAAGAATAAAAATTCTTCCCACGCTTATACCGACATGACCATGCAGGTGCTAAGAGACGCTAAAATATTGACTGCCTTTGCCAACGGTGTATATATAATCCGCGGCGGCCAGCCCTATCTGCTTTCCGATACCGACATCGGCGGCGATTTCGAGCTTGCTTCTAACTTTGTCGTTGCAAATGCAATCTCAAGCAACATTCGTGTTACAGGCCTCGATGCCATGTCTTCCCAGTCCGAAAGAGAAATCTTTGAAATTGTCAGAACAACTCAGTCAGGTAACTGTAAAGCCTTCACGCTTGACGCCAAGGACTATATCAGCCTTGTGCCCATTCTTGCAGTATATGCCTGCTCGCTTAACGGCACAAGCCGCATAAACGGCATAAAAGCAGACTTTGCCGATTGCAAATCGTTAATTGATGCCACCTGTGCCATGATAAATTCTGTCGGAGGAAAGGCAAGAGCCTTTACGGACTCGATCGAAATTGAAGGCGTAAAAAGAATTCACGGCGGCGTTGTCGATTCCTTCAACGATTATAGAATCGTGCTCGCAGCAGCAATTCTTTCAACCATGTGCCAGGAAACCGTCACAATTAAACGCTTTGAGTGCATAACAAAGCACTATCCCACCTTCTTCGACGATTTCAGAAGACTCGGCGGCATTGCCGATGTTTCATCAATGAATTAATTATTAAGGAGCCAAAAAACAGCATGGCTAATTTCGATAAATACGTTACCCCGAACATGCTGAATCTTACCGACACCTATGCCGTTAAGATTCTGATCTGTTACTTTTTAAGGCAGATTAACCGCCCCATCACACCCGACCAGCTGACCGAGATTGCCACTAACGACGGTGTTTTAAACTACTTCGTTTTTATGGAGGCTATGAACCAGATGCTCGAGGCCGGCACCATCACTATCGAGGAGCGTGACGGCGAAGAGTATTACGTCCTCTCACCGATTGCAAGGGCGGGGGCCGACGATTTTAAAAAAATCGTCCCCAAAAGCTTCCGCGAAAGAATTCTTTCGTCGGGCCTCAAGTTCTTTGCCAAGCTTAAAAACGACCGTGACGTTAAGGTCTCAATCACCGAGCAAAACCGCGGATATATCGTTAACTGCCTTTGCACCGACGGCAACATGATGCTTATGGATTTGAAGCTTTTTGCCCCTGATAAGGAACAGGCAACAATGCTTGCCGATAAAATCATGCTTAACCCTTCCGATTTTTACGGCAGAATTTTAGATTTCGCCGTTGAAAACGAGGAGTATAAACCCGACCCCAAGGAGGTTGATGAAATGTGAAAAAGCACACCAATTTCTTTGCCCTCACCTCACGAATGAAATACATCAACCGCTGGGGCTTAATGCGCAACACCAGACAGGAAAACATTGCCGAGCATTCATTAGATACCGCAATCATCGCTCACCTTCTTTGCGAGATTAAAAACAAGCGCTTCGGCGGAAACGCTGACGCTTCAAAGGCGGTAATGTACGCTATCTACCACGACGTCCCCGAGATTATCACGGGCGACCTTCCCACTCCCGTAAAATATTACAGCCCCGTTATAAGCGAGGCTTATAAGGACGTGGAAAAAGCCGCTGTCAACAGACTGTTAGAGGGGATACCCGAAGACCTGCGTGACACCTATGCCGAAATCTTTAACGAGGAAAACGACCCCGAGCTTCGCCGCATTGTCAAGGCGGCAGATAAAATCTCCGCACTTATCAAGTGTATAGAAGAACGCAAAACCGGTAACAGCGACTTTCTTGACGCCGAGCGCCAGACTTTGGCCTCGATTAAAAAAATGAACATGCCCGAGGCTGATGTGTTCCTAAACGAGTTCCTCCCCGCATATTCATTGACTTTAGACGAACAAGCTTAATTTGCAGGTGATTAAAATGAATTTCAATTATTTCTGGTACACAAAAGATAACATACCCGAGGGTGTGGGAATAAAATTCTTCGGTGCCTCTCACATAATCGGTCTTGTTCTGGCAGTCGCAATAATTGTGGGACTTGCCGTTATGTTCAGAAAATTCAACCAACAGCAAAAAGACCGTATGCTTAAAATAACGGTAATTCTGCTTGTTATCGACGAAATCATCAAGCATGCCGGCTGCGCTGCAATCGGTCAATGGAAGGTCGACTACCTGCCGCTTCACGTTTGCAGCGTAAGTCTTATCCTTTCGGTAATATACATATTCACAAAAAACAAAACGATTGCGCAAATACTCTATTGCCTTGGCATTCCCGGTGCGTGTGTAGCACTTCTCACTCCTTCGTGGCTGGCGTTGCCCGTTTTCAACTTCATGCACCTTCATTCCTACACCGTTCACATTCTTCTCATTTTGTTCCCGATTTTGCTTGTAATAAACGGTGAACGCCCCTCGTTCAGATATTTCAGGGGCGCATACAGCGCGGTGCTTCTCTATTGCGTACCGATATTCTTCTTAAACAAACTCTGGGATACAGACTTCGTATTCTTAAACGGCGCACGCGATACACCGCTTAGCTTCCTGCCCGACGTTCTGGGTGACCCGTGGTACATTTTCCCTTGTGCCCTTATCCTCGGCTTGCTCATGGTACTAATGATTTTACCTTGGCATATAATTGATAAAAGAAAGAATAAAAACTCATAAACAAAAAAGCCGACCCGTTCGGCTTCCTGTTCAAGAAAATATAAACATATCCATAAAATCCGGGGCTTGGCTTCGGATTTTATTCCTTTATCGGCAGGTTGTAATTAAATTTACAACCGTGAGCGCGAGCGAATCCGATACAGGTAGAGGCTCTCATGATATATTTAACAAATAATGTTACTTGCATTATTCTGCCTGTGTGATATACTGATTTTATAACATAATGAAAGAAGGCTTTTCCATTGTTAAAGAGGCTTTTTATTAAAGACTACCAAAACGTAACCGACCCTTCAGTCCGTGAACGTTACGGCACCGTTTCGGGCATATTCGGCATTTTCACGAATATATTGCTGTTTGCAATCAAGCTTTTAATAGGCTTAATCGCCAACAGTATCACCATTATTGCCGACGGTGTAAACAATTTAATGGACGTCGGTTCCTCGGTTTTAACAATGCTCGGTTTTAAAATATCAAGCAAGCCTGCCGATAAAGACCACCCTTACGGCCACGCCAGATTCGAGCAGGTAACTGCACTTTTGGTTGCAATTCTGGTTTTAAGCATCGGTGTATTGTTCGCCAAAGGCTCAATCGAAAAAATCATCACTCCCGAGGAGCTTTCTTTAAGCTGGATGACCTACGTCACCCTTATTGCAGCAATAGTCCTTAAACTTGTTCAAATGTTTGTCTACCTCGACTTTGCCAAAGCAATCGATTCCAAGACGATCTATGCCGCCGCAATGGACTCGAGAAACGACGTCATCTCCACCTCGTCTGTCCTTTTAAGCGTAATCGTCATGGGCATCTTCAAGATCAACATAGACGGCTACGTCGGCTTGCTCGTTTCAATCTTCTTGGTCATCTCTGCCCTTAAAATGGTTAAAGAGACTATCGACCCCATGCTCGGTATCCCTCCGACAAAAGAGCTTGTCGATTCGATCTATTCCTTAATCTGCGAAAGCGAATGCGTCAAGGGCGTCCACGATTTAATCATTCATAACTACGGCGTCGGTGCAAACTTTGCCTCCATTCATGTCGAGGTTGACGCTGCCTGCGACATAATCGCCATTCACGATGAAATCGACAATATTGAAAAAACCTGTCACTCAAAGCTCGGCGTAATGCTCACCATTCACATGGACCCCATCGACTACTCGAACCCCTTGCGTCAGAAGCTTTACGATATTACAGCTTCTGCTCTTTCCGAATACAGTCAAGAGCTTTCGATGCACGATTTCAGAATTGTTGACGGCCCAACCCACACTAACGTCCTGTTCGATATTGTCGAGCCTGTCGATACCAAGCTGAACCTTCACGATTTAAGAGAATTTCTTTACAGCCGCTACCCCAAAGACGGTGAATACTTCTTTGTCATCACTGTCGATAAAAATATGAATCACCATGACTAAAAAACTCAAAAAATCCGATATAATCTTAATCATTGGCTTCATAGCCATGCTGTTGTTAAACATAATCGCGCGCCTAAGCCACTCTTTCAGCGACTTTTATGTGCAAAAGATATTCCCGATACTTTCGCTTCCGCTGATGTGGCTAAGTGGGCTTTTCCCGTTTGCAGTCGGTGAATGGCTTATCATTGCCGGCATATTAATCGTTTTGCTCGGCATACCCGCTCTCATAATTCTGCTTATTGTCAAGAGGAAAGATAAACCCGCACGCAAGCAAATAGGTGCGTTTTCCTTGCGCTTTGTCTTGTGGGTTGCGCTCTATATCTTTGTAACCGAAACCTTAAACTGCTTTATAATGTATCAGTGCTCAACCTTCTCAAGCCGATATTTTGAAGAAACCGAACATAACGAAGAACTTCTTCTTGATACCCTTGAAGCAGTTGCCATTAAGGTTTCAGACCTTCACGACAA
>JAZSPX010000136.1:0-10455 GCA_045537675.1 Candidatus Faeciplasma sp.
CGCAGCGCAAAAGCCCCAGCGGGGCTTTGGCGCTTAACAAGCCGCCCTTTCGGGCGGCTTGCGCGGCGGGCGCCGCCACCAAGGGGCGCAAAAACCATATATTATAGTTAGGAAGAAAACTATGGCTGACAAAAGAGATTACTATGAAGTGCTGGGGGTTAGCAAAACCGCAACCGACGACGAGCTTAAAAAGGCTTTTCGTAAGCTTGCAAAGCAATATCACCCCGACCTTCACCCCGATGACAAGGAAGCCGAAGCCAAGTTTAAAGAGGCAAACGAGGCTTACGAGGTCTTGTCCGATAAAGACAAGCGCGCAAAATATGACCAGTTTGGCTTCGCAGGCGTAGACCCCAACTATGGCGCAGGCCAGGGCGGCGGTTACGGCGGTTACAGCTATGGCGGCGGTGGTTTTGGCGGCTTTGGCGACATGGGCGACATTTTTGAAAGCTTCTTTGGCGGCGGTTTTGGCGGCAGCTCACGCTCGAACGCAAACGCCCCCAGAAGAGGACAGGATATCCGCATAAGCGCAACCATCAGCTTTATGGAAGCTTGCAACGGTGTTAAAAAATCGGTGCGCTTCACTCACTATGAAAAATGCTCCGATTGCGGTGGCTCGGGCGCAAAGGCAGGCACTCATGCCGAAACCTGCCCCGATTGCGGCGGCTCGGGCACTGTAAGGGTAAACCAGCGTACCCCCTTGGGCGTTTTTCAAACAACCAAAACCTGCGACCGATGCATGGGCAAGGGCAAAATTGTTAAAGAGGTTTGCCCCGGCTGTCAGGGTCAGGGCAGGGTAAGAAAAACCCTCAACAAGGAAATTGAAATCCCTGCAGGCATCGACGACGGCCAGACACTTAAGGTCACCGGTGCCGGCGACTGCGGCACCAACGGCGGACAGAATGGCGACCTCAATGTAAAAATCAACGTTAAGCCCGATAATATTTTCGAGCGCGAGGGTTACGACATCTACACCGAGATCCCAATTTCTTACGCGCAGGCAGCTTTGGGCGACGAAATCGTTGTTCCCACCATCGACGGCAAGGTTAAATATAACGTTCCTGCAGGCACGCAGACAGGTACTGTTTTCAGGTTAAGAGGAAAGGGTGTCAAGCGCCTTTACCGCACTGACAGGGGCGACCACTACGTTACTGTTAAGGTGGAAATACCCAAAAATCTTTCCAAAAAGCAGGCCGAGCTTTTAAAAGCATTCGATGAATCGCTTGAAGAAAAGAACATGGCTGACAAAAAGAGCTTCTTTGAAAAAATGAAGGACTACTTCACCGATAAATAATTTTTAACCTCTCGCTTTTTGCGGGAGGTTTTTCATTGTTATGGTTCATTATAAATATTTATAAAATCCGGGGCTTTGCCTCGGATTTTATTCATTTATCGGCGCAGGCTGAAAATTAATTTACAGCCGTAAGCAATAGTAAATTTTCGCTTTGCTCAAATTAACTATAGAAAAATCGTTTCGAGAATAAAATTCTCGAATTTTGCTCCGCAAAATCACGTTTTTTCAGAGCGTAGCCGATGCAGGAAGGGGAACATGGGGGAACCCGTTCGGGGTTCTCCCATGCTCTCACGCCACCCGCCGCCGTTCCTCGCCCTTTGGCTTCGCCAAACGCTCGGCTGCGCCGACGGACGCCGCCCGATATTGCATAATATCAACACCCAAAACACTATATATCATTGACAAACTTTTTCAGCATTGATATAATCATTGTAACGGTAAACTTTGCCGACAATAATTACTTTCATTCAAGAAAGGACGGAAAACACAATGAGCAAAACATTAGCATTTACTCCGCCTATGGGCTGGAACTCTTGGAATACCTTCACCTCCGACATTAACGAGGAACTTATTAAAGGCGCTGCCGACGCAATGGTAGAAACAGGCCTTAAGGACGCAGGCTATGAATATATCGTAATCGACGACTGCTGGAGCTTGAGAGAAAGAGACGAAAACGGTTTCTTGGTTGCAGACCCCGTAAAGTTCCCCAACGGCATGAAGGCTGTTGCAGACTACGTTCATTCCAAGGGCTTAAAGTTTGGTATGTATTCTTGTGCAGGCGTTTATACCTGTGCCGGTTACCCCTCTTCGTTCGAACACGAATTCCAGGACGCTCAGACCTTCGCTTCCTGGGGTGTTGACTTCTTGAAGTATGACTATTGCTACAAGCCCACACAGATCAACGGCGACCTTCTTTACAAGAGAATGGCTATGGCTTTAAGAAACTGTGGCAGAGAGATCCTCTTCTCGGCTTGCAACTGGGGTGCAGACGGCGTTCACGACTGGATCCGTGAGACAGGCGCTCACATGTTCCGCTCCACCGGCGACATTCAGGACAGCTGGCAGTCCATCAAGAACCTCGCACTTTCTCAGATGGGCAAGCAGTCTCAGAACGGTAACCACTGCTGGAACGATATTGACATGCTCGTAGTAGGTATGTACGGCGGCTCTAACAACGGCTTCATTCGTGCAAGCGAATTCGGCTGCACCGACGTTGAATATAAGACTCACTTCTCCCTCTGGGCAATGATGAACTCTCCCTTAATGATCGGCTGCGACATCAGAAACATGAACGACGCAACCAAGGAAATCCTTATGAACAAGGATATCATCGCTATCAACCAGGACCCCGACGGCAGAGCACCTTACGACCTCGACATCAACCTCTGGGGCCACAACGTTGGTAAGATTTTGGTTAGACCTCTTGCAAACGGCGACTATGCAGTTGGCTTCTTCAACTTAAGCGACCGTCACATCGGCTTCACCAACCTCTTGTTCTGGGATATCGGTTTCCCCTACAACTCGGGCTACGCTTTAGAGTTCTATGACTGCTGGGAACACAAGACTGTCGGTACCTTCCGTGAAAGATTCGCTGTTGACTCGTTAGAGGCACACGAATGCAAGGTTTACAGAGTTAAGCTTGTAAAAATCTAAACCATGTGTAAGTGTTATAAATGCGGCAAAGAAAACCTCGAGCTTGACGAAATAGCCATTTTTAAAAAAATGGTCAACCGATGCGCCACCGAATATCTGTGCATCGACTGCCTTGCCGAGTATTTCAACGTTAGTCGCAAAGCAATTGAAGACAGAATTAAATTCTACCGCGAAAGCGGCACTTGCTTAATGTTTAAATAGTTTTAAAACCCGTCACAGCCGTGGCGGGTTTTTAATTGAATGTTTTTAAGAAATTTCATCTTGCTGTCACAAAAATCGGTTGATATTTACAATCTTACGTAGTATAATTATAAACAATAATGCAAATAAATTTTTATTTGTTTTTACTAAAAACAGGAGGCAGAATAAAGAATGCTGAAGCTTTCAAACATCGTTAAGAATTACGAAATAGGCGATGAAAATGTTCAGGCTCTTAAGGGCATAAACATCGAATTCAGAAAGAATGAATTCGTTGCAATTTTAGGTCCCTCGGGCTGCGGCAAAACCACACTTTTAAACATTGTGGGAGGGTTGGATAAATACACCTCGGGCGATTTGTCCATCTATAACAAGTCCACCAAGAAGTTCAAGGATGCTGACTGGGACTCTTACAGAAACCATTCTATCGGCTTTGTTTTCCAAAGCTATAACTTGATCCCTCACCAGTCCGTTCTTGCCAATGTCGAGCTTGCGCTTACCTTGTCGGGTGTCGGCAAGTCCGAGCGCCGCAGACGTGCTAAAGAAGCTCTTCAGAAGGTAGGCCTTGGCGACCAGATTCACAAAAAGCCTAACCAGATGTCGGGCGGACAGATGCAGCGTGTTGCAATTGCCCGTGCCTTGGTCAACGACCCCGAAATCCTTTTGGCTGACGAACCCACAGGTGCTCTTGACTCGGTAACAAGTGTTCAGATAATGGACATTTTAAAGGAAATTTCTAAAGATAAGCTTATTATCATGGTTACCCACAACCCCGAGCTTGCCGAAGAATATGCTTCCCGCATCGTTAAGCTTAAAGACGGCGAAATAATCGGCGACAGCGACCCCTATGAAGGCGACCCTGTTGCCCAGCGAGCTAACGAGGTTCAGAACGTTAAGAAGTCAAAAAAGACCTCGATGTCCTTCTTCACAGCGCTTTCCTTGTCGCTTAATAACTTAATGACTAAAAAGGCAAGAACCATTTTAACCAGCTTTGCAGGCTCAATAGGCATCATCGGCATTGCACTCATTCTGTCGGTTTCAACAGGCGTTCAGGCATATATCGACCGTGTTCAGGAGGATACACTGTCCTCTTACCCCATTACGATCAACGCACAAGAGGTTGATATGACCTCGCTTTTAGCAAACATGATGGAAACAGCAACCGGCAACTCTGAAAACGAGCACGAGCTTGACGCTGTTTACGAAAACCAGGTCATGTATGAGCTGATGAACTCCGTCAACTCGATGGAGCTTATGGAAAATAACTTAGTCAAGTTCAAAGAGTTCCTTGAATCGAGCGAGGAAATGAAAGAATACGCAAGCGCTATAAGCTATTCTTATGGTGCTGATATGAACGTTTACGTTACAAACAGCGAAGGCGAAATTGTACAGTCCGATATTATGGCGTTAATGGCCGGCATTTACAAGCAAATGGGCATTACCGCTTCTGACAGCATGATGGCTAATTACGGTCAGCTTTCTGCATGGCAAGAGCTTTTGCCCGATATCGACGGCACTCCCATCAACAGCCTTCTGAACGAGCAATACGAAATCGTTACCGGCCGCTGGCCCGAAAATTATGACGAAGTTGTTGTAGTTATCTCTGAAAACCACGAAATAAGCGATATGATGCTTTTTGCCTTGGGCTTAAAGACAGCCGAGGAAATTCAGGAGTCGATGAAAACTGCCGCCGAGCACGAGCAGATTGACGTTTCCACTCTTGAATCGTGGAGCTATGAGGATATTTTAAACATCGACTTCAGAGTTATCTTAAACAGCGATAAATATCAGCGCAGCGGAAACGCCTATATTGACGCTACCGAAACCGAAGCAGGCCTTAAATATCTTTACGATTCCGAAAATGCAATTAAGCTTAAGGTCGTTGGTATCATTCGCCCGAACGAGGACGCTGTTGCTTCTTACATGACAGGTGCGATCGGTTATACTGCAGACCTCACCAAATATATTATTGAAAGAACCAACGAAAGCGCTTTGGTTACCGAACAGATCGCAAACCCCGAGGTTGACGTTCTCAGCGGTCTCAAGTTTAAGGTCGAGGGTGAGGAAATAACCTTAGACGAAATCAAATCCTCGGTTGACGAATGGATTGAAAAGCTAACCTCTGCAGAAAAGGCAGTCATTTATACCGAGCTTGCATCTATCCCCGACGATGCTTATCTTATGCAGGCAGTAGCTCAGTACCGCCAGACCCTTACCCCTGAAATGGCAGAACAGCTTTTGCTTCAGGCAGTGGTTTCTCAGACTCAGATGGACGAAGAAACCATTATGGGATATATTACTACAATGGACGAAGCCACCAAGGAAGAATATTTAATGCAGGTGGTTACCGCCATGGTTATGCAGCAATATGCGGCCGAGGTTGAAGCACAGCTTGGCATGCTTTCCTCTGACCAGGTTGCCGCAATGCTCGACAGTCAGGAGCTTACCGAAGCGCAGTATGATTATATCTATGAAAATCATCTTCCTGCAACAAGATCCGATTCGACCTATGAAAAGAACCTCAGACTTTTGGGTAACGTCGACCTTGATTCTCCCCGAGCAATCAATATCTATGCAAGCACCTTTGAAAACAAGGACCGTATATCCGACCTTATTTCAGAATATAACGAAGGTGTTGAAGATGAAGACAAGATTTCTTACACCGACTATATCAAGCTGTTAATGTCGTCTATAACGACGATCATCAGCGCAATTTCTTATGTTTTAATTGCCTTCGTTGCAATATCGCTTGTTGTTTCTTCCATCATGATCGGTATTATTACCTATATCTCTGTTTTGGAAAGAACTAAGGAAATCGGTATCTTGCGCTCGGTTGGTGCTTCAAAGAAGGATATTTCACGTGTCTTCAACGCCGAAACACTTATCGTCGGCTTTGTTGCAGGTGCTTTGGACATCGGAATAACACTCTTGCTTCTCATTCCCATCAACATTATCTTGCACACATTAACCGGCATCGAGATTCTCTCGGCAGTATTGCCGACCGAGGGTGCAATAATTCTGGTTGTAATAAGCATGGTGCTTACACTTATCGCAGGCGTAATACCCTCGCGCATTGCCGCCAAGAAAGACCCTGTTGTTGCACTTCGAACTGAATAACTTTTTATCCTCGCTCCAAAGCTTTTTTGGGGCGAGTTTTTTTACACTGCCTGCGCTAAGCGGCTCCACGCCTTGCGCCCTGCCGCCTTCGGCGGCGCAGCATGCGGCACGTCGCCGCATGCTAATCCCACAAATTCCGCAAACCGCCTTAGGGCGGCGCGCTGCGGGCCCTGCCTCGGGCAAGCCTCGGCACAGCCCTCGCACAGCCGCCCCCGGCAGTTGCAATTTTCATCAAAATATGTTATACTTTCAGTAAGCGGCGGCTAACCGCCCGATAATTCTTGCAAAACAGAAAGGAAGATTAATATGTTATTGTCATTAAATAAAAAGGTAGTTTTCACAGTTACAGGCATGCATTGCGGCCATTGCAAGGCAGCTTGCGAAAAAGCGGCTTTGTCGGTTAACGGCGTTAAAAAAGCAGCTGCCGACCCCAAAGCAAACTCGCTTGTAATTAAAGCAGACAAGGCTTTTGATAAAGCAGGTGTTGCTGCTGTCATTGCGGCAGTTGAAAACTGCGGCTTTAAGGCTTCGCTTGCTAAGTAACTCTTTTTGGGAGGTTTTTTAAGTGACAAAAACCACAATCGGCGTTCTGGGCATGAATTGTGCGGCTTGCTCCGCCTCGTGTGAAAGGTCGCTCAACTCGTTAGAGGGTGTTAAGGCAACCGTCAATTTAATGACCGAAACCGCCGCAATTGAATATGACGAAACAAAGGTCAGCTATTCCGAGCTTTCAAAGGCTATCGAGCGTGCAGGCTTTACTGCCGCCGATGAAAAGACAAAAGCCGAGTTTAAAGAAAAAAAGCGGAAGCAAGATATGCGCCTTGCACTTCACAGACTAATCATCGCTTGCGTCTTTTCGTTTTTGCTGATGTATCTTTGCATGGGCCACATGGTTGGCCTGCCCACTCCTCTTGACCACACCAAGCCGCTTGCATTTGCGCTTGTTCAGCTTGTTTTAACTGTCCCTGTCATCTATGTTGGCAGAGACTTTTATACCCGAGGCTTTAAAGCTCTTGCGCGCTTTGCCCCGAATATGGATACCCTTGTTGCTGTGGGCACAGCCTCGGCAGGGCTATTTTCGGTCTATTCGTTAATAAGAATAATTTTCGGCAATCACGACTATGTCCACCACCTTTATTTCGAATCGAGCACGATGATAATTGCACTTGTCATGCTTGGCAAATATTTAGAGGCAAGAAGCAAGGGCAAAACAGGCGAAGCGATAAGAAAGCTTTACGACCTCTCTCCTAAAACTGCAACCGTTTTGCGTGACAACACCGAGGTTGTTATCCCTGTCTGCGACATTTTAGAAGGGGATATCGTTGTCGTCAAGCCGGGCGAAAGCTTCTCGGTCGATGGCTTGATTATTTCGGGCCACACCAGCGCCGACGAATCTATGCTCACAGGTGAAAGCATCCCTGTCGACAAGCAGGAAGGGGACAGCGTATATGCAGGCACAGTCAACCTTAACGGCTTTGTAACACTTCGTGCAACCAAGGTCGGTGCCGATACTTCGCTTTCCAAAATCATCAAAATGGTCGAAGATGCTTCAGGCTCTAAAGCTCCAATCGCCCGCCTTGCCGACAAGGTCGCAGGCGTGTTCGTAAGCGTTGTAATGGCACTGGCAGTTGTTGTTTTCTTCATTTGGCTTATTGCCGCCAAGGACTTCGAGCTTGCTTTAAAAATCTTTGTAAGCGTCATGGTAATTGCCTGCCCCTGTGCTTTGGGCTTGGCAACACCAACTGCAATTATCGTTGCCACGGGCAGGGGAGCGTCGGACGGACTTCTCTTTAAAAATGCCGAGGCTTTGGAGATCTGCAACAAAATCACCACCGTTGTTTTAGATAAAACAGGAACGGTCACCGTCGGCAAGCCCTTTGTTACCGACGTTCTGGCGCTCACCGCACACGAAAACGACGTTATTTCCTATGCCGCCTCGTTAGAGGCTAAGTCCTCTCACCCAATCGCAAGCGCGGTTATCGACTATGCTCACACCAAAAACATATCGTTTAAAGAATGCCTTGGCTTCGAGTCTGTTTCGGGCTTTGGCGTAAAGGGGATAGTAGACGGCAAAAAAATAACCGTCGGCAAACCGGAAACGCTGGCCGACAGCTTAAGTGACGAGGTCATGAGTAAGTGCCACGCCCTCTCGGACGGGGGAAAGACCTTGGCAGTTGTAATTGTCGATGATTTTGTGGCAGGCATAATCGCATTTTCGGACAAGCTTAAGCCCACGAGTAAAGAGGCTGTTGCAAAGCTTAACAAAATGGGTATTAAAACGATCCTTTTGACAGGTGACAACGAAGATGCCGCCAAAAAGGTCGCCCACGACCTTGAGGTTTATGACTATATTGCAAACGTAACACCCGACAAAAAGGCTGAAATCGTCACCAAGCTTAAATATGGCGACAAGGTCGTTGCCATGGTTGGCGACGGCATTAACGACGCTGTTGCCCTTACATCTGCCGATGTAGGCATTGCAATCGGTGCCGGCTCTGACATTGCGATTGAAAGCGCACAGGTGGTTCTTGTTCGAAACGACCTGCGTGACGTTGCCCGTGCAATCGCACTTTCTGCGGCAACCATGAAAACCATTAAAATGAATTTGTTCTGGGCATTTGGCTATAACACGCTGATGATACCCGTTGCCTGCGGACTTTTATATGCCTTTGGCGGCCCGTTAATGCCCCCGATGCTTGCGGCAGCCTGCATGTCGCTGTCAAGCGTTTCGGTTGTAACAAACGCACTAAGGCTGAGAAAGAAGAAATATTAACTTAATATTGAAACAAAAAAACGGAAGGCTTTAATGCCTTCCGTTTTTCAATTCATGTTTAATTATTCAGCTGCAGCTGCTTCGGCAGCAAAGTCAATGTTAGCAAACTGCCAGTTATCGAACACGAAGCTTCCGCCGAATACGAAGTAAAGGTCGTGAACGCCCGAAACAGTCTTGTCAAGCTCGCACTTAACAGTCTTGAATTCGCCGCTGGTAGAGAACTGAATGTTACCAACAGTCTTTCCGTCAGCCGAGTCAAGTCTGATTTCAATAATGCCCTTGCCGCGAACGGTTGCAGCAAATGCATTCGCGCCGTCCGAGAAGTCAACGTTAACGATTTCCGACCAGTCACCGTCGCTGATGTTAGTTACAACGTTTCTGCCTTCGGTCGAGAAGTATGTAACACCTGCGTTGGTGCGGCTTGTTTCAGCCTCGTTAATAACGAAGGGATCGAAGTTCATAAGCTGTTCAACGCCTGCGTCGGTCATCTTTGCATATTCAATTTTAACGTTCTGTTCATCAACGTTGATAGGGTCGATGTTGATTGAACGGTAACCGCTTGCAACGTTAAGTTTTCCCATGTTTTCAAGAAGGGAAACGTTCTGGTAAAGAATGTAGTACTTGTCACCGAACTTCTGCAAATGAGAGTGGTTGTTCGAGAAGGGATAGCCGTGAGTGTTGGGGTTGGTGAGGTATTCGCCGCCATATACCCAGTCATCGGGGTTAAGAGGGTCGCCGTTGCATACCATATAGCACATAGAGCAGGTCTGCGAAGCAGGACCCATTGTGATAGGCCATCTGTCACGTGCGCCATAGTTCGAGCAGTATGTAAGAACAAGCTTGCCGCCGATAACGTTGATCTCGTTAGCCTCAAAGTGGTGAACTGCAGGGATCTTTACAGCATCGCTTGCAACCGAGGTCATGTCCTTGCCAAGCTTAACAAGTCGGCAGTTACCGGTATACATCGAGCTTTCATCGGGGTGAACAGGGTCGCCGCCGCCGAATGCAAGCCAGCCGACACCGTTGTCGTCAATAACAACGCCTGGGTCGAAGCACCAGAATACAGGGTCGTCGCCAAGAATCTGGTTTGTTACCAAAGGCTTGCCAATGGGGTCTTCCCAAGGGCCTGTGGGCGAATCGGAAGTTAAAACGCCAACGCCAGCTGCAGAGTTGCAGAAGTAAAGATAGAACTTTGTCTTGTCGCCGGTTGTTTTAGAAACAATGGAAGGAGCCCACGAACAGCCCGACCACTTTGCAATATCGCAAACGGGAATAACACCATGATATGTCCAGTTAACCATGTCGGCAGTAGAGTAGCAAACAAGCGAGTTGATGTTGCCATAGCCGTTTTCGCCGGTACCGTTGTTTCTGTCAAACTGCTGAGAGTCGTTTGTGCCATAAACGTAAAGTCTGCCGTTATACT
>JAZSPX010000134.1:0-4452 GCA_045537675.1 Candidatus Faeciplasma sp.
CATGGCGGCACGCTCGAACTCTAAGTTCTCCGAAGCTCGCTCCATCTCTTTGGTCAGATCCTCGACCGATTGGGCGCTGCCGCTTTTGATGTAGTTAACAGCATCGTCGATGATCGTGCGGTATTCCTCTTTAGAAAAGCAGCCGCGGCAAAGACCGATGCACTTTTTAATCTGATAATTAAGACACGGTCTGCCCTTGCCGAAATCACGCGGGAAAACACGCTTGCATGTGGGCAGCATGAAAACACGGTTGACTTCGTCGACAGTTTTTGACGAGGTAAGACCGCTTGTGTAAGGCCCGATGAACGTGCCGCTGCCTTTTTTCTGCATTTCGCGGGTGATGCGTGGATAGTCTTCGTCGGAAACTTTGATGTAGGTATAGCCCTTATCGTCTTTTAGCAAAATGTTATATTTGGGCTGGTGCTGTTTGATAAGAGATGATTCCAAAACCAAGGCTTCATATTCCGAGTCGGTGACGATGAAGTCATAGTCGTAGACGTTTGAAACCATCTTTGCCACTTTTGGAAGGTGGTCAACATCGCGGAAGTAACTTGAAACACGGTTTTTAAGGTGCTTTGCCTTGCCGATGTAGATTATTGTGCCCGATTTATTCTTCATAATGTAACAGCCGGGGCTGGTTGAAAGCTTTTGCGTCTTTTCCCGAAGATAGTCAAGCCTTGGGTTATCGGCAAGTGTTACTCTCATTTGCTGCCGCCTCCTTTCATTGGACTGTAAATATGCGCTTTGGCAGGCAAGCCCGTCCCACCGCAGGTGGGGGCGGCGAGCCGTTCGGCTCGCTGTTGTCCGCCCTGGAGACGCCAAGGCGGACAACGGGCTTGCTTTGCGCAAAGGTCAAAAATTAATCTAAGGTTACAGTTTTAATGCGCTGGGGAACAAGGGGCTTGTCGTAGTCATTCGTTTCAACCGATGCGATTTCGTCAACGACCTCAATACCCTCAACAACCTTGCCGAATGCGGCATACTGACCGTCAAGGTGGGGTGCATCTTTATGCATGATGAAGAACTGGCTGGATGCCGAGTTGGGGTCCATGGTTCTTGCCATAGAGATAACGCCGCGAACGTGCTTAATGCGGTTAGGCACACCGTTTGCCAAAAATTCGCCCTTGATCGTCTCCTTCGAGCCGCCCGTGCCTGTTCCCTTGGGGTCGCCGCCCTGAATCATGAAGCCCCAGATAACTCTGTGGAAGATAAGCCCGTCATAGAAGTTTTCTTTAACAAGTTTCTCAAAGTTTGCAACAGTAACAGGTGCTTCTTCGGGGTAAAGCTCGATCTTAATCTTCTTGCCGTTTTCCATTTCAATTGTAATCATTTTTGTTTCCATCCTTTATAATTAATTTTTAATAATTTGCTTCATATTCTTCAACCGAGATAAGCTCAAGCTCGGGCCCGGGTGCCGCAAACGCAACTGCGCCGTTCATTTCAGAGGTAAGGAACGCTTTCTCTAAAACCTCGAAGTCATATACATAGTATGCACCCGAATCGTCAATTACGTCGGTGACAACAATGGTGTTATCCTTGCAGAAGGTCCAGGTCGAGGTTATGGTGCCGCCAAAGGTTTCAATCTCGAATACCTCGGTAACAACGCCGTCTTCTTCGGTCACAGAAATGTTTACATAGTTTTCAATGCCATAGCCGAATCTGTCGCCTTCTTCAATATATTCTCCTTCTTCATATTTACACATAACGCCGTTGGCGTAATCAACCAAAGTAACTTCGCCGTTGTCGGGGTCGTTGAATATCTTCAGACTGTCGTCGGTGATGTAGGCAAATCTGTCGCCAAGCACAAAAAGCTCGCGCTCGGTGCCCAAAATATACTCGCCGTCATAGGTCACAGCCTCCATAAACTTTGCATGAACCCTATCCGAGTTCAGAAGGTAAAGGCTTTCAAAAGCTTTATACTGATGAATGTCAATAACCTCGGCAATGTCAACATAGGGGCCTTCCTCCTCGTCGTCCTCAATGACAAACTCCTCGTCCTCGGGCTGGGTTTCGTCGGGCTCGTCATCTTCTGCAACAGCTTCGTCGGTTACTGCCTCGTTATCTTCCTCTAAAGGGGTTGTGGCTTCGCTTACCTGTTCGCTCGGCTCGGTTTCATCGTGGGCTTCATCTGCTGTGGCCGTTACCTCCTCGGTAGTTTTGGGAGGGATAACGTTGTCGGGCACGTTGTTGCCCGTGGGTTTATCTTTATTGCACGCACAAAGGCTTAACGCCAGTGCGAGGGCAATCATTATCGCAAGCAGTTTTTTCATAAATAAAATCCTTTCGGTTGTAAACACAATATATAATAATTATACTATAATTTAAAGCATTTTTCAATAGCTTGCAAAGCCCTTGCCAACCGTGGTATACTTAAATTAACATCAAAAAGCAAGGGGGCGAGTGCTATGCAAAGAATAATCATAATCGGCAGCTGCGGTGCAGGTAAATCTACTTTGGCAATAAAGCTTGCACAAAAGCTGAACCTGCCGCTTGTTCATCTTGATAAGTTAAGATTTATCGGCAACTGGATTGAGCGCCCGAGGGAAGAGTTTGATAAGCTACTTTTAGCCGAGCTTGAAAAGCCCAACTGGATAATTGACGGGAACTATAACCGCACGATACCCTTAAGAATGCAGTATTGTGACACAGTTATTTTTCTTGATTTCCCTCGCCTTGTGTGCATGTGGGGCGTTATAAAAAGGGTGATAAAATATCACGGGAAGACCCGACCCGACATGGGCGGCGAGTGCCGAGAAAGATTTGACCCAGAGTTTATGAAGTATGTGTGGGACTTTAGAAAAAAGCACCGCAAGCGCTACCTTGAAATGCTTGCAAATGCCACTGACAAAAAAGTGATTATTTTAAAGAACCGCAGACAGGTGAAGAAGTTTTTGGAGGAGTGAAAGAAATGAAGAAAGTTTTATGTGCGGCAGTTATGTGTACACTTTTATTTACAACTGCTTGCGGATATAGAACAAAAGGCCATGTGAACAATGGTGACCGTGTTTTGATAACACCTGAAAATGTTACATATAACTGGACGAATTTAGGGTGGGATTTTGTTACTGATGAATCTAAGGCAACAGTAATCGGGACTATTGATGAATGGAATATCATTATACCTGAAAATTCACCCAATGATAATATTTTGATTCTGTACAATCCTGACCCTTATTTGATTGTTGAGAATCCTCCTGTGTACGCTAAAGAGGGCTATGCTTTGCCGTTCTTTGATGTAGCAGATGAGATAGAAGCGCTATTCTTTATAACTATAGGGGAGCGTTCTGCATGGTTTGGCTCAGATGACTACAGCGAGTTTATTGCTGATTATCAGCTAGATATTGATATCGACAGTTTCGTTTCATCTCAAGAACAGGTTAGCTGGTTTGGTGATAGACTTGGATTCTTGGTATATAAGTTCAAAAATACAGGAGATATATACTTCACAGCCATGCTCTGTACAGTTGAAGATGATGAATCGAAACTGTGTGTTGTAACTCGCGGGCTAAACAATGAATATATAGTAAATGCGTTTTCTAAGGAAATCCTTGGTAGCATCTTTTCTGAGGAGTGAAAGAAATGAAGAAAGTTACAGCGATTATTTTAGTGGCAGTTTTGGTGTTGGCGCTGTGCATGCCGTTTCTTTTTCGTTTCAAAACAAACAGCTTAATTAAGGCAATTAACAACGGAGACTATGTCAAAGTTGAAGAAATATTAAGTGACGGATTAGACCCAAACAAAACCAGCATTCCTCCGAGTAATTTCTGGAGCTTTTTTGAGATGTCAGCTAAAAGACCGTTGTCGGAAGCCTGCTCTACGGGCGGTTATGAAATGGTAAAACTCTTAATTGATTACGGGGCAAGGGCAGAATACGTGGATAACACGGGTTGGAGTCCGTTGCGATCAAGCTTGTTTCATTATTACACAGACAGTGTTAAAATCATAGAACTGCTTTTAAACAATGGCGCAGATCCGCATAGAGATAATACAGAAACTTACGCACATCCTGTGTTTTCTGCCGCATCAATGCTCCCCAAAAATTTCGATGTGCCCTATGAAGAACGTTCCGAATATGATGAGGAATCAGCAAGAGGGATTACAGAAATCGTAAAGTTGTTATTAAAGAATGAATCTATTGATATAAAATCCATCGATGGGCAAACTATACTTATATGTGCAACTAAAGTCGGGAATGTTCATTTGGTTGAATATATTTTAGCATGTGGTTGCGACAAAAACATCATAGACAGCTACGGCAAAACAGCACTTGACTATGCGATAGAAACCGAAAACGAAGCACTTATAGAATTGCTTAGATAAAGTATTTCCCCGCCCTCAAACAAGGGTGGGTTTTCTTTTGCATATTCCGCTTTTATCCGCACAAAATAGCCAAAATGATATTTTTGGAAAGGGCGGATATTATGGCTAAAAAACTTGGGCGGGCAACGTGGT
>JAZSPX010000196.1:0-3765 GCA_045537675.1 Candidatus Faeciplasma sp.
ATCGAACCCGACAGCTATAACCGCCTTGCCGCAGGAATAAAATATATCTTAACCGAAAACGGCTTTGCAGGTCACACCTGCCTGCCCAAGGACAAGCTGACAGAGCTTGCAACACGCCTCTTAAAGGTTGATGAAGACAAGATAAACGAAATCATTTTAAGCGAGGTTAACGAGGAAAACCTTTATATCTACCTTAAAAACCGCCGCCCGTTTGTCATGCTCCGAGAATACTTCATAGCCGAGGATTACATTTCCCGCCGCCTTGCAATAATGAACAGTCTGGCATATGACACTAAAATAAACTATGACGAAGTCATCGACATCGCCGAGTTCGATAACGACATAATCTATGCCGCCGACCAGCGCCGTGCCATAAACATCGCTCTTTCAAAGGGGTTTATGGTCTTAACAGGCGGCCCCGGCACAGGCAAAACCACAACCCTCAACGCAATAATCTCGCTGTTCGAGCAGCAGGGTTTAAAGCCTCTCATCTGCGCACCCACAGGGCGTGCCGCCAAGCGAATAAGCGACTTAACAGGCTTTGAAGCCAAAACAATTCACCGCCTTTTGGGCGTCAAGGGCGGAGGGGAGTTCATTCAGTTCGACCACAACGAAAACAACCCTCTCGACTGCGACGTTGTCATAATCGATGAAATGTCCATGGTCGATACTTTATTGTTCGAGGCTTTGCTTCGCGCTCTGCCCATCGAATGCAAGCTCATCATGGTCGGCGACAGCGACCAGCTTCCGTCTGTCGGCGCAGGCAACGTCCTGCACGATATAATCGAAAGCGGCACAATACCCGTCATCTCTTTAACCGAGATTTTTCGTCAGGCATCTCAAAGTGCAATCGTCACCAACGCTCACAAAATCGTAAACGGCGAAATGCCCGATTTCTCTCAAAAATCAAACGATTTCTTCTTCATGCAGCGCTTAGATTTTGATTCAGCAAGCGATTTAACTGTCGAGCTTTGCCTCGAGCGCCTGCCAAAAGCCTTCAAAATGTCCCCGATAACCGACATTCAAGTGCTTTCGCCCACACGCAAAGGCCCGTTGGGCACGGTCGAGCTTAACAAGCGCTTGCAGTTTGCGCTCAACCCGCCCACCCGTGAAAAGTCAGAGATCAAAACCCTTCTTTACACCTTCCGAACAGGCGACAAGGTAATGCAGACCAAAAACGACTATGATATTGATTGGAAAAAAGGAGACGAACACGGCACAGGCATCTTTAACGGCGATATCGGCATCATCACAAAGGTCAACCGCATTTTAGGCTCGATAGAAATTGATTTCGATGGCAGAGTTTGCAATTATTCTGCCACCATGCTCGATAATTTAGAGCTTGCCTACGCCGCAACCGTTCACAAAAGCCAGGGCAGCGAGTTTGACGCAGTTATCTTGCCTCTTTTGGGAGGATATGATAAACTCTATTTCAGAAATCTTCTTTACACAGCGGTTACCCGTGCTAAAAAGCTTCTTGTAATCGTCGGCTCGTCCAAGCGTGTCGAGTTCATGGTGGAAAATAACCGCCGCACCAACCGTTACACCTGTTTAAAAAACATGCTGTCAGAGGATTCGTTCGGCACTCTGATCCCCGAGGGAAGTGATAACAGTGAAGATAACTGATTTTATTCTCGATTTCATTTTTCCCAACCGCTGCGGCTTCTGCGATGATTTCATTGCATGGGACAAGCTTGCCTGCGACGAGTGTATAAACCGGATTGAATTTACCAATGATTACATACGCAAGGATTTTGATGGTAACTTCACCGTTTGCATAAGCTGTGTCAGCTACGAGGGTACAGCCAAAGAGGGACTGCTTAACCTAAAATATCACAAAGGCTTCAACACCGCAAAACACCTCTTGCCAAGCTTGGTTAAAAGGCTTGAGAACGTGGGCATGACCCCAAAAATCGACTTGGTAACTTGTATTCCAATGAACCGCAAGCGCCTTGAAGAAACAGGCTATAACCACGCCGAGGTTATTGCGAAAACACTTGCAAAAAGCCTTGGTGTCGGTCACAACTTCAAAATCCTCGGCAAAAACAAAAGCACTCACCATCAGCACGATTTAACCCGTGCCGAAAGACTTGAAGCGGTTAAAGGCAGTTATTTTTTAAAATCCAAATTTCCCGACATAAAAGGGAAGACAATTTTACTTTGTGATGATATAATTACAACAGGCGCAACACTTTCCGAATGCTCTCGCCTTTTGCTTAAAGCAGGAGCTAAGGAGGTTTATTGCGCAACCTTAGGAACAACATTTTTAAAGGAGGGGAGCGACGTTGTCAGCACTTGACCTTGGTATCGACCTTGGTACCGCCAACATAATAATCACAGCAGGCGGTGGCCTTGTTTTAAACGAACCGTCGGTCATTGCCTATGACAAGCGGGCCGAGCGTGTTATCGCCTTCGGCCACGACGCATACAGAATGATAGGCCGCTCACCCGACCGTATTGCCGTTATCCGCCCCTTAAAAGACGGCGTTATAAGCAATAATGACATGGCGCAGGAGCTTATCAGGCTTTGCATTTTAAAGGTAATCGGCAAGCGCCTTATCAACCCGCGAATTGTAATGTGCGTCCCCTCGGGAGTTACCGAGGTTGAACGCCGTGCTGTTGTTGAAAGCGCAGTCATGGCAGGCGCAAGAACTGTTTATTTAATCGAAGAACCCGTCGCCGCACTTTTGGGCGCAGGCGCAGATATTACAAAGCCCATCGGCCAAATGGTTGTCGATATAGGCGGCGGCACGACAGATATTGCCGTAACCTCTTTGGGAGGCGTTGTAGCCTCAGCCTCGATAAAAAAAGCAGGCAACGTTTTAAATGCCGCAATAATCAGATATTTTGCAGATAACTATAAAATTCTCATCGGTGACAGAACTGCCGAAGAAACAAAAATGAAGTTTGCAAACGTCTTTTGGCCCTCTAACGAGCTTACAGGCACAATTACCGGAAGAAGCCTTATCAACGGCATGCCTGCCCGTGTTCAAATAAGCGAGAACGACGTCAACCGCGCGATAATGGACGACATAGACCAAATTGTTTCATCAATCCAAATCGTCTTTGAACAAACACCGCCCGAACTTATCGGCGATATTTTAGAAAACGGCATACTTCTTACAGGCGGCGGTGCGCTGCTAAAGGGCTTAGACCTATACATCACCCGCGAATTCGGCGTTCAGTGCAACATCGCACAAGACCCCCTTGGCTGTGTAGCAAGGGGAACCTATAAAGCCTTCCGTGTTGCAGATAAGCTCCGCAACGGCTTCGAAAGAATTTCTGTTTATAAACATTAAAAAGCATCTCCCTTATTTTATCGAGGAGATGCTTTTTTTATTTTCAAATATAAATTAAGTATCAGATTTACCAAGGCATATCTTTTTCAAGAACTCTTACGAAGCTTGAAGTAGAATCTTTCAGCTCAACGATCTGTATATCTACTACGATTGCGTCGTTACGAGACTCATATGGAGAAACAATATCATATTTAATTTCCAAAACCTTACCGTTTTCTAAGATACTGGACGAGAAGCGTCCTCTGGAAAGGAGTCGGTTGAACTCAAAATTCGGGTCAATCTTTGCAACATCATCAGCTGTGCTTTCATCGATAAATAACGAATCAAAATCGCTTTCTTTTAACGGCGAAGAGATATATGCAACAAAATATACTTCGGGTTCAAGTGACTCAGAGATAACATCGTTTTCAGCATCAACTAATACTTCAGCTAATTGATTCCAAAAGACGTAGAAATATCCGCCATC
>JAZSPX010000119.1:0-11872 GCA_045537675.1 Candidatus Faeciplasma sp.
CTGCGGACAAAGAGGGGATATGTATGAAATAAGCGTTTCCTGCGAATATATTTTAGATAAATACACCTTCGGCGACAATGTCGCTGATGAGACCGTAAAAATCTTAATCGACTGTTTAACTAACCCTGCGCTTGAAAACGGCGTTTTCGGCGAAGAAGAGTTTAACATCCGCAAAAACGACCTGCTCGACTCTATCGACGGCGAAATTAACGACAAAATATCCTACGCTCTCACCCTTTCCTGCGAAACGGTATACGAAGGCGAAAAAGCCTCCAAGCGTTATTACGGAAGCAGGGAAGCAGTAGAAGCCCTCACCCCTAAGCAGGTGTTCGACGTTTATGAGAGGGTTATAGCAACCGCCGCTGTCGAAATTATCTTTGCGGGAGGAGGGGACTTCGATTCCCAGACCAAGCTGTTTGAAAACGTCTTTTCCGACAGACAGCCCCCCGAAATCAAATATCATTCCTACAGCGCATTAAAACCTAACACCGCTTATGCGCAAGAGGTTTTGGACGTCAGTCAGGCAAACCTTGTTCTTGCCTTTAAGACTGATGATTATAACCACCACGCCAACCGCTTAATGACCTCTCTTTACGGCGGCGGGTACTCAAAACTATTTGAAAATGTACGAGAAAAACTCAGCCTTTGCTACTTCTGCGACGCCATGTATTCCGAGGTCAAGGGCACAATGTCAGTCGTCAGTGCCGTCGATTTTGCAAACATCGAAAAAGCCAAGGATGAAATAATCCGCCAGCTTTCGCTTGTTGCCAATGGCGACTTCACCGACGAGGAGCTCGACAATAAAAAACACCAGATCTCCGCATCGCTTCGGTCAAGCTACGACAGCATAAGCGCGCTTTCCTCGTGGTATTACCTTTGCACCCTAAGGGGCGAGGTTGAAACGATAGACGACTACATCAAAAAAGTCGAAAGCGTCACCCGCGAGCAGATTATAACTGCTGCAAGCCGCATGAAGCTCGACACCGTCTTTGTATTAACAGGAAGCGAGGCGAGCGAGCAATGAATAATATAACAACCATTTCCAACGAGCGTATAGGTGCAAAAGCCTATTACACCAAGCACAAAAGCGGTTTAAGCGTTTATGTAATGGAGATGCCCGGCTTCACAGGCACAAGTGCCATGTTCGGCACAAAATACGGCTCGGTCAACACCACCTTCAAAACCAAGTACGATGACGATTTCATCACCGTACCCGAGGGGATTGCCCACTTCCTCGAGCATAAGCTTTTTGAAAACGAAGACTGCGATGTTTTTAAACTGTTCGCCAAAACAGGCGCTCACGATAACGCCTACACCAGCTTCGATTCAACAGTATATTATTTCGACTGCACCGATAATTTCACCGACTCGCTCGAAATTCTCTTAGATTTCGTGCAAAAGCCCTACTTCACACAGGAATCTGTCGACAAAGAGCAGGGCATAATCGGGCAGGAGATAAAGATGTGCGAGGACAACCCCTATCGCCGTGTTTATTTCAATCTTCTGCGCGCGGTATACAAAAACCACCCCGTTAAAATCGAAATTGCAGGCACGACCGATTCCATCGCTCAAATCGACGCTAAGCTGCTTTACCGTTGCTATAACACGTTCTACAACCTCAACAACATGGTTTTAGCCGTTGCAGGCAACTGCTCGACAGAGGGCGTTTTAGCTGTCTGTGACAAAATGCTTAAACAAAGCGAGGATATAGGTCTTGAATGCATCTCACCCCAGGAACCCGAAGACGTTGCCGAAAGTCTTGTTACCCAGCAAATGCCTGTCGGTATCCCTCTTTTTGCAATAGGGTTCAAGGCTCCGCCTTCAAGCGGCAAGCAAAGACTTAAAGACGAATATATAAGTGCTTTTCTGTTAAGCCTTATTTTCGGTCACACCTCACAGTTCTACCAAGAAAATTCAATTTCAGGGCTTATAAATTCAAGCCTCGAATCTGAAACCTTAGACGGCGACGGATATTTTGTAAATATCCTCACAGGCGAGTCTCACGACCCCGAAAAGCTTAAAGAGTTAGTCGCTGAAGAAATTCAGAAAGCCATGCAACAAGGCGTTGACAAGCGTGAATTTGAAATGCTCAAGCGCTCACGCTATGGCTCAATAATAAAAAGCTTCAACAGCGTTTCCGGCTGCTGCTCACGTCTGTTAGAAACCCACATCGGCGGCTGCGGCCCGTTCGATTCAGCCGATGTTTTACAAAGCCTTACTCTTGAAGACGTAAACGCAGGAATTGAAAAATTCCTTAACCCCAAGCGTATGGCTGTTTCAATAATTTACCCCGAGCATTCCTCGAAAGGAGACAACAATGATTAGCGCAATGACATCAGATTTTGTAAGAGAATTGCTTGCAAGCGAAGGAAATAAGCTCTATTTCCCCAATGCCGACTGGCTTTTCCCTAACGGCCTCAACATCGACCGTGTAATGTTCACGATTCCCGGTCTCGGTATCGACGTATATTGGTACGGCTTCTTGATCGCACTTGGCATGCTTCTTGCCATGATTTACGGTTTTAATCGCATTAAACACTGGGGACTCGAGCCCGACCGCTTTACCGACACCGTTCTGGTTGGCTTGCTTGGCGGTATCGTCGGCGCACGACTCTACTACGTCATCTTCAGCCTCGACAGATACATGACCGACGAAGGCACCTTCGACCTTGTTGCCGCATTAAGCATTCGTGACGGCGGCTTGGCAATCTACGGCGGCGTAATCGGTGCGCTTGTTCTGGGCTGCACAATGGCTAAAATCCGCAAGGTAAACATTCCCGCTGTCTTGGACCTTACAGGTCTCGGCTTCTTGATCGGTCAGTCCTTGGGCCGCTGGGGCAACTTCTTCAATCAAGAGGCTTTTGGTTCAAAAACCACCCTCCCTTGGGGCATGACAAGTAAGTCCATCATCAACTATCTCCACTCCTTCTACTATCCCGACAGAGTCTCTGTCGTTACCGCAGACGCTTTGGATTTAGTCGCTCACCCTTGCTTCCTCTACGAATCGCTCTGGTGCATCGCAGGCTTTATTTTACTCCATATCTATTCCAAGCACCGCAAGTTCGACGGTGAAGTATTCTTGATGTATATCGGATGGTACGGTCTGGGCAGATTCTGGATTGAAGGCCTTCGCACCGACAGCCTCTACATTCCCGGCACCGAATTCCGCGTTTCACAGGTAATCGCAGGCACCTGCGTTCTGTTCGCAATCGCTTTAATTATCCTCGTTCGCATGAATATCAAAAACAGCGGTTATGTTTTATACCGCGATACCGAAGAATCTAAACAGCTCCTTGCTTTATACGAGGAGAAGAGAGCAAAGTCGAACCGCCGCGGCAAGAACGCCGACGACGAGTGCGAAACCATTTTAGATGCTTCAATTCTTGCCGAGGATGAAGCCGACGATGCTTTGATCGAAGCTGCCGAAGAATCTGAAATTTCAGACGAAGCAACACCCGAAACAGAAAACGACGAAACAGACAACACTAAGGAGACAGACAATGAGTAACTTAATCAACGGTAAAGAAATTTCAGCATCGGTTAAAGAAAGAATCAGACTTGAAACCGAAAAGCTTTTTAACGAAACTGGCGTTAAGCCCGGCCTTGCAGTAATCATCGTGGGCGATGACCCTGCTTCAAGAATATATGTAAACAATAAAAAGAAAGCCTGCTCCGACATTGGCTTTAACTCGTGGGAATACGCACTTCCTGCCGAAACCACCGAAGCCGAGCTGTTAGAGCTTATCAACAAGCTTAATAATGACAACAGCGTTCACGGTATTTTGTGCCAGCCCCCTCTGCCCAAGCATTTAGATGAAAAGACCGTTATCAACGCAATAGACCCCAAGAAGGACGTTGACGCTTTCCACCCCGTAAACGTAGGCAAGATCATGATAGGGGACTACGACTTCCTTCCTTGCACCCCCGCCGGCGTTATGGAGCTTATCCATTCCACAGGCGTAAGCGTTTCGGGCAAAAAGTGTGTCGTTGTCGGCAGAAGCAATATTGTCGGCAAGCCCATGGCAATGCTCTTGCTGCATGAAAGCGGTACTGTCACCATCTGCCATTCCCGCACCAAAGACTTGGCTGCCGAATGCCGCGATGCCGATATTCTGGTCGTTGCAACAGGCGTTGCCAAAATGGTTAAGGGTGACATGGTCAAAGAGGGTGCAGTCGTAATTGACGTTGGCATGGACAGAGACGAAAACGGCAAGCTTTGCGGCGACGTTGACTTCGATTCCGTTGCCCCCAAGGCATCGTTCATCACTCCCGTTCCCGGCGGCGTTGGCCCCATGACAATTGCAATGCTCATGTCCAACACCTTAACTGCCTGCAAAATCGCAATCGGCAAGTAAATCTCATTCCGGCTTGTTAAACTGCCTCCACCGCGCGCCGTTCCTCGCACGTGCCGCTTTGCTTGCACGGCTCGGCTCCGCCGCGCGACGTCGGCCGAACCTTGCAAAAAATCTCAACAAATTTACCAAAACCCCTTTACAAATTTGTGGGTTTGTGATAAAATGTCTAAGGTTGTGCAAAAGCACAGCAAATAAGTAAACCGCATACGCAGACTGCGGAGTAAGCCGCCAAGCGGAAATTGCCTACCGCCGCCTATGTTGACGGAAAATAATTAAGAAAGAGGTAAACAACAATGTTACTCAAAGACGAAAAGACAGCTATTATCGAAGCTAACAGACTTTCCGAAACCGACACCGGTTCGCCCGAAGTTCAGATCGCAATTCTTTCCAAGAGAATTTCCGATCTTACCGAACACCTCAAGTCCCACAAGAACGACCACCACTCCCGTCGTGGCCTTCTTAAGATGGTTGGCCGCCGTCGTAACCTTCTCAACTACTTGATGAAGAACGACATCAACCGTTACAGAGCAATCGTTGAAAAGCTCGGCCTCAGAAAGTAATTCACAAAAAACTAATGCATTCAATAAGGCAGTTGTACCCCTAAGTGCTTCTGCCTTTTGATGTATTTTCAGGCAGTGCGTTTTTTAGTAATAATTTAAGCCTTTTTCTTTTCAAGAGGGTTTAGATTATTGCTAAAACTCCTGCTTGAAGATACTTTAAAAATTCAAAAGTAAATCAAATTAAGGAGGACAAATTTTATGGCAATGTCAGAAATCAAAACATTCAACAAGTACAGAAAATTTGAGACCACATTTGCAGGCAGACCTTTAGTTGTTGAAACAGGCAAGACCTGCGAGCTTTCCAACGGCTCCTGCTGGGTACGTTACGGCGAAACCGTTGTAATGGCAAACGTTACAGCTTCCGTTAAGCCCCGTGACGGTATCGACTTCTTCCCTTTGTCTGTTGACTATGAAGAAAAGCTCTACTCCGTTGGCAGAATTCCCGGCTCCTTCACCAAGCGCGAAGGTAAGCCCACCGACAAGGCAATTCTCACTTCCCGTATGGTTGACAGACCTATCCGTCCCTTGTTCCCCAAGGACATGAGAAACGACGTCAGCGTTGTTATGACTGTTATGGCTGTTGACCCCGACTGCTCGCCCGAAATCGCAGGCATGCTCGCAACCTCCATCGCAATCTCCATTTCCGATATTCCGTGGGCTGGCCCTGTTGCCGGCATCAGCGTTGGTTTGGTTGACGGCGAAATCGTTTTGAACCCCACCTTAGATCAGAGAGCTAAGAACCACCTCAACCTCACCGTTGCAGGCACCATGGAAAAGATCGTTATGATCGAAGCAGGCGCCGACGAAGTTGACGATGAAACCATGCTCGAGGCTATCAAGACCGGCCACAAGGAAATTCAGAAGATGGTTGAATTCATCAACTCCATCAAGGCTGAAATCGGCAAGCCCAAGTTCGAATTCGAATCTCAGGAAGTTGATCACGACCTCTTCGATGCTATCGAAGAAATGGCTGCTGAAGACGTTAAGGTCGCTCTCGACACCGACGATAAGAACGTTCGCGAAGCAAGACTCCAGCCCATTAAGGACGCTATCCACGAAAGATTTGATGCTGAATATGAAGACAAGATCGCAATGATCGACGAATGCATCTACAAGCTTCAGAAGAAGATCGTTCGCAACTGGCTCTATGAAGGCAAGCGTGTTGACGGCAGATCCTTAGATCAGATCCGTCCTCTTAGCTCCGAAGTAGGACTTCTTCCTCGTGTTCACGGCTCGGGTCTCTTCACCCGTGGTCAGACCCAGGTTCTTTCCGTTGTTACTCTTGGCCCTGTTTCCGATTGCCAGAAGCTTGACGGCTTAGACGAAGAAACCGAAAAGAGATATATCCACCACTACAACTTCCCCAGCTACTCTGTTGGCGAAACCAAGCCCTCCCGCGGCCCCGGCAGACGTGAAGTAGGTCACGGCGCTTTGGCTGAAAAGGCACTCGTTCCTGTTTTGCCCTCTGTTGAAGAATTCCCCTATGCTATCCGCGTAGTATCCGAAGTTCTTTCCTCCAACGGCTCCACCTCTCAGGGTTCTATCTGCGGCTCTACCTTGGCACTTATGGATGCAGGCGTTCCGCTTAAAGCACCCGTTGCAGGTATCTCCTGCGGCCTCATCACCAAAGAGGACGGCAGCTTTGCTACCATGGTTGACATCCAGGGTCTTGAAGACTTCTTCGGCGACATGGACTTTAAGGTAGGCGGCACCAAGAACGGTATCACCGCTATCCAGGTAGACATCAAGGTTGACGGCTTGACCTATGAGATCATCGAAGAAGCTTTCGCTAAAACTCACAAGGCTCGTGACTACATCCTCGATGAGATCATGCTCAAGGCTATTGCCGAGCCCAGAGCACAGGTTTCCAAGTGGGCACCCAAAATGCTTACCACCAAGGTTCCCGTTGATAAGATTCGTGAAGTTATCGGCTCCGGCGGCAAGGTAATCCAGAAGATTTCCGCTGACTGCGAAGTTAAGATCGACATCAACGACGACGGTAACGTATTCGTTTCCGGTATCGACCTTGAAAAGGCACAGGCTGCAATCAACATCATCAACACCATCGCATTCGACCCCGAAATCGGCTCTATCTTCAAGGGCAAGGTTGTAAGACTTATGAACTTCGGTGCATTCGTTGAAATCGCTCCCGGTAAGGACGGCCTTGTTCACATCTCCAAGCTCGACTTGCAGAGAGTTGAAAAGGTTGAAGACGTTGTAACCATCGGCGACGAGATTTTGGTTAAGGTTGTCGAAATCGACGATCAGGGCAGAATCAATCTTTCCCGCAAGGACGCTTTGCTCGACCTTCAGGCAAAGAAGAACGCAGAAAACAAGTAATAATTAATTAAGGCACCCTTTCGGGTGCCTTTTTTACTTAATTTTTCCAACGTCGAACTTCACATTTTGCATACTTTGGGTTAGTCTTTTTAATTTTTGAACATCTGGTTGATTGAACGCAACCGAAGATATCTGCAAACAGCGTGAATGGAATCATCACTATAAAAAAGAAAATAATATATGCTTTAAGTGTTGCTTCAAACGTAACAGAAAAACGTGAAGCTAAAACAATCGGGGTGCCAAGCAGTAAAGCCACCTGCAAATAATGAAGTACGCTATATACCCAATGTACGTTGTCGTAATCGCTTAATCCAGTATGCTTTCTAATAAATTTAATCATCTTGCTTTGCTTTACATACTCATTAGGATGTTCGTTTCTTAAGGGCAAATAAAACTGCCCTAATGCTCTTTCTATACGTTTGATGTTAACATTCATAATGTAGAACCACAATATTGAGCTTGCTATACAACAGATAATTAGAAATATATCTTTAATCACTAAAACCACCCCAAGTTAATTATATTGTTGTTACTGTCGACATAAGTATAGCACATCCCATATTAAATGACAAGAATTAGACTACTCTTCGTCACAAAACAAAAAAGACCGCCACGCAGGCAGTCTTTTAATTTTTTTATTCACCAACCGTAATAATCTCAAACTCGGTGAAGGCAATCTTCATTCCGCTGTCGCCAAGCTCAAGCGTCAGGGGAATACCGTTTTTGTCAAGCGTCATCGCAAAGCTCATTCCGTCCACCTCGCCCGAGGCAAAGTCAGTCGTCTCACCCTCAACAACATTAAGCTCACAGGGCACAATTCTGTCAATAGATTTCGTCAGCATCGACACCACCGACCCCACAGGGAACTTCTCCGTGTCAAAAGTAAAGTGCAAACCGTTGAACGAAATCACGGTTTCCTCACCCTCGGTCGTAAAGATAAGCCCCTTTACAGCGTCGGGCGCCAAAAATTCAACCTTCCATTGGCTGTCAGCATAGCGCTCAACCGCGGCCTCATAAACCATGTCGTCAAATTCAATCTCAACGCTTGCACAAAATGCAGGAGGGAGTGCCTCTTTGCTGGTGCCTGCCACGTTACAGCCGCAAAACAAAACCAAAACCGATAAAATAATTACTGCAATTCTTTTCAAATCTACCTCAGCCTCTCAATTTTCTTGAAAAGCGAAGGCAGACAATTCAAAATGTCGCTTGCAAGCATCCCTGTTCGCGAGGTCTTTTGTGAAACCCTCTCGCACCCAACGCCCAAAGTAACAACTCCAAGTCTTGCCGCCACGTCGGGCGCATACCCCTGCGCCAGAAACGAGGCTATAAGCCCTGCAAGCAAATCTCCGCTGCCGCCTTTGGCAAGCCCGTCGTTACCGTAAAGCGATAAATAAGCCTTGTCTAAGGTCGTAATAACCGTTGCCGCCGATTTTGCAACAATCGTCACGCCAAATTCTTTGCTCAAACCTTTGGCATAATCACAGCGCTTATCCAAAACCTCGGCGGTCGTTGTGCCGCAAAGCCTTGCAAGCTCTCCGGGGTGAGGGGTCAAAACAATGTCCGTCTTTGCCTTTCTAAGCAATTCTATGCATGTACTAAGCGCATTTATGCCGTCAGCATCAATAATTATCGGACAATTTGCTTTTTCAATAACAAGCTCAACAATCTTTCTTGTGTCATGGGTGTTACCAAGTCCGCAACCAACCAAAACAGCGTCAGCCGATTTGACAGCTTGCGCAATCTTGTGTAAAGCACTTTCACTTGCCTTAATAAATCCGTCAGCTCCGCTTTCAAGCGGAAGGTGCATAACCTCTTTAACAGCGGCACCAAGCGATACAGAGCACGAATGCGTAGTAACAGCTTGCACAAGCCCCGCTCCCGAACGCAAGGCCGCAAGCGTCGCTATCTGTGCCGCACCCTTATATCCGTCCGAGCCGACAATGCAAACAAGCCTGCCAAACGTTCCCTTATGCGAGTTGGGTGAACGCCTTTTGACAAGCTTAAATACTTTACTCTTATTCAAAATCTCAATTTCGCCGCCACGGGGCATAATCGCTTTCTTAACAGAAACGTCTTTGTCCAAAGCCCTCTTTTCAGCGGCATAAAAATCGTTAACACTAATATATTTACTCATTTCACTTCGTTTGCAATAACAATTGCTGTCGCAACACTGTCGGTGTGTGTAATGCTCACCGAGAATTCAAGCCCTTTCGCAACTTCTTTCGCACGGCCCGAAAGCTCGATATAAGGCGCACCTAAATTGTCCCTTAAAACCGAAACTTCGTTCAAAGCAAACCCTCTCACACCTGTTCCCAAAGCCTTCGAGAAAGCCTCTTTCGCCGCAAAATTCGCCGCTGCCGAGGGGACCATGTCCTTCTTCACCGCCAAAAAAACTCTTTCCTTAAGCGAATATACCTTCTCGGTAAATCCGTTAATTTCAAGGCTTTTTTCAATTCTTTGCAGCTCAACAGTGTCAATTCCAACTCTCATGTCAAAGGTTCCTCGGTCTTAGCTTAATCTGGGCAAATAGGGCTTAATCATATCAAGCATTCTTTCATCGGGTGTAAACACCAAAACACTTCTGCCATATTTCGTGTCGGTATACTCAATCGCATATTTCTCAAACTCGGCGCCGCAGGCGTTAATAACTGTCACGTCGGGGAGGGTAAAGGGTTCCTTCATAAATCTTTCTGCCGAGCGCAAATTAACTTGGCACATGCTCTTTCTTCTCTTCTGGTTGATGATTTTATCAACAGTCAGCTCACCGCCCGAATAGCAATATTCATATTCAATGTTGAATTCGCCTGTAAGCCAATATCCGCCATAAAGAATTCCGCCGGCAACAAGCAGCGCAATTAATATCATGGTTGCGCCAAATACTATGTTCACAATCATCACAACAAAAATTGCAAGCAAAAGTGCCCCAAAAAGCACCGCATAGGTCTTAACCTTGTCCGATTGTGTCTCAGGCTTCTTCACAAGCTGTTCTCTAATGCCTTCCATGTTTTTTACGCTCCTTTAAATGTGTGTTGTGTTTTGGTTAACCGCCGCTACGCAAACCCGCCGCAGCTTTTGCCGCTTCACGGCAAAGCGCGCCTTTTCGGGCTGCCGCCCGAAGCTTTGCACAGCGGCTTTGTTTGTTCGCTTTATATAATTCCGCCGTTAACCGAGAATATCTGTCCCGTAACAAAATTTGCTTCTTCACTTGCCAAAAACGTCACAGTTCTTGCCACGTCCTCGGGCGTGCCAATGCGCAAAAGGGGAGTCTCCTGACACAAAGCGTCAATCGCATCGTCGTCGAGCTCTCGGTTCATGTCGGTGTTTATAACCCCCGGCGAAACGCAGTTTACTCTTATTCCGCTCGGCCCAACCTCTTTTGCGAGGGCTTTTGTAAACCCAATAAGCCCTGCCTTGCAAGCAGAATAAACCACCTCGCACGAGGCTCCAACCTCTCCCCACATCGAGGATATGTTGATGATAACACCGCTTTTCTTTGCAATCATCGGCTTAATCGCCTCTTTCGAGCAATAAATTGCACCCAAAAGGTTAACCTGTGCCAGTGCGGAAATCTCATAGTCGCTCATATCCTGCAAAAGCCCGATGTGTGATATTCCTGCGTTGTTAACCAAAACGTCAACCTCGCCCAAAGTGTTTTTAACGTCTTCAAACATCTTTTTCACTTCACAAGGCTTCGATATATCCGCCATAAAGCTAACAGCTACACCGCCAAGTGATTTTATCTCGTTAACAACCTTGTCAGCTGCAGCTTCATTTTTTACATAATTCACAGCAACCGCATATCCCGCTCTTGCAAGCATTTTTGCCGTTGCCGCGCCAATCCCGCGTGAAGCACCCGTAACAAGCGCAACTTTCATTCTTTCACCCTCTTTTCAAGGTCTCATCAACACCAACAACGCTCGGCACGAAACTGCACTCCGCCTTCGGCGGGCGCACTTCCACGCTTCGCTGATCAATAGCCTTATACTTCTCTTATCTAATCACAACATCAGTATAATAGTGGTGCAAAATCTGGTCAAAGGTATATCCGCCATAGGTCGCATAAAGGTTAGCACCTGTCTGCGACAAACCAACACCGTGTCCGTAACCGTAGGTTACAAAGGTAAACACACCGTTGTCATAGCTTACGCTGAAGCATGTCGAGCGAATGCTCAAAATATAAGTTCTGAACACATAGCCGGTAAGCTTTCTTTCCTTGCCCGAAACATATGCCGAGGTGTGACCGTCAATAGCCAGCTCATCAACATAAATGTTGTCGGCGTGCGAAAGAATCTGAATCCACTGGCTTGGGTTGCCCGAAAGCTTGATGTTTGTTTTCGATTCAATCTTGCTTCTTACCTCGTCAACGGTATAGGTCGTAACTCTGCCATAGTTTTTGCTGTCCAAATAGTCATAATCGTTCTTGACCGAGCGCAGATAAGCTCTGTATCCGCCCCAAACGTTCTCGCTCGAAGCAGAATATCCGCCGGTAGAGGCCGAGAAGCAGGACATAATGTATTCGTTGTCATAATAAATCGCCAAGCCGTCAACAGCTTCAACACACTCGCGCACCTTGTCAGGTATCTCGTCCTTCATGCTTATGTCAGGAATTTCGCCCTT
>JAZSPX010000116.1:0-6538 GCA_045537675.1 Candidatus Faeciplasma sp.
GGGAATCGAACCCACGCGACCAGCTTGGAAGGCTGGAATTCTACCATTGAACTACACCCGCATGGATGTGCCCCGAAGCAACGAAAGTTATTATATCATCATCAGGGCGTATTGTCAAGAGTTTATTTGGGAAAAATGCTATTTTCTTTTGAGATTTCTTAGCACATCTAACAGCCTATCTTTATATAAAATGCCTATAACGCCCAACAACGCAACAATTATGAAAATAATCACAGCAGTGAAAATGTTGCCATCGCTTAAAGACGACCCAAACACCGTGGACATTATAATTGCAGGAATGCGTGCAAGAGTTGACAGCACCAAAAAGTTAGTCATTCTAATCTTTGTCAGAGGTGCAACATAAGTCAGTAGATCCTTCGGCAGACCCGGAAGGAGAAACAGAATAAATATCACAAGCTCAAGCTTTTTTGAATCCTGTAAAAAGCTGAAGCGCTTGACGACCTTATCGTCGAAAACAGCCTCTACCAACGGTTTGCCAAAGTTTTTGACAAGAACATAAATTATCAGCGTACCTAACAGAATTCCGGCAATGCACAGCAAAGTACCCCACAGGCCGCCAAACAGCACGCCGCCCAATATTTGAATTACACCGCCGGGAATTAATGCGACAATAACCTGCAGGACCTGTAGAACAAGGAAAATTACAATTCCCCAGCCAAGGTCTTTTGCAACAACTGCTTCAAGCTGTGCCCTTCCCTCTTCGCTTATAAGCATTTTGGCAAGAGGAATACACACAATCGTCAAAAAGATAATAACAGCTATAAAGATAACAAATGAAATGATTTTAAATGCTTTTTTGTTTTTTAATTTCATTTGTACCTCCAAAAATTACCGCCTTTTAAAAAGCAGTTTTCGCCAGCTTAAAATATACCTGTCGGTTAAAACTTTAATGGCAAAATCATATGCCACAAAAGATATATTCGCTATTAAAAGCAGAATTGCGATGCCGAATTCACCGAAATCGCCGTTTATCTCTGACATATCGACAACTCCGAACAGGAAAATAAGAATGTAATATGAAGCTATTACAGAAAAATTGAATATCGAGAATTTAATAAGTCGGCGCCAAAGCTTAAGGTTAATTCTGTCTAAATAAATCTTTGCCATTGGGTAATAGCCGAAAAATGCCGTAAAGATAATTGATGATTCTTTGTCGGGTGAAAGGATAAGCGAAAGTATTGATATACTTACATAAGCAACAAGCGATATTTTCAATCCGCATTCGTAATGAACCACACCTAACAAAAAACTGCAAAGCATCGGAAATACGTAGACAAAGAAAGGCAGAACGCCGACCAAAAACATCAGCAAAATGCAGAGGGCAGAAACAATTCCGCCCAGTGCAATATTAAAACTAAGCTTATTCATATATTATCGTGAATTGTTAGAAAGAAGTGAATGCTTGATATTCCAAAGCTTTGTAGAAAGGTCAACGTAGTAAGTATGAGGATTTTCAAAACGTGTGACCTCTTCCCACATTGTTGCAACCTCACGGGCGCAATGTTCTTTAATTTCCTTAAGGTCGGGCTTGTTATATACGCACTCACCGTTTACAAAAATGGGTACCAAAAGCTCGCGTGCAGTATAATTCTCTAACACCTGACGCTTCCAGACATAGTCGGGGTCGAATATTTCAATAGGCTTAGTATCGTCGATAACCTCGTCGTTCACGCACAAAAGGTCAGCCATTGCCTTGTTGTTGGTGTTGTCATAGAATCTGTAAACCTTTTTAAAGTGAGGGTTGGTAATTTTCTGAACATTCTCGGAAATCTTGATTTTGGGTGTAATTTCACCGTCTTCGCCTTCAACGGCAACAAGCTTATAAACGCCGTCGAAAACAGCAGAGGATTTGGAAGTGATAAGTCTTTCACCAACACCGAACAGGTCTACCTTTGCGCCCTGCATAAGCATGTCTCTGATAAGGTATTCATCGAGCGAGTTGGAAGCAACGATTTTACAATCAGGGTAACCGGCTTCGTCAAGCATCTGTCTTGCCTTATTCGAGAGGTATGTAATGTCACCAGAATCGAGACGGATGCCGACAGGACGGCAGCCCTTGGGCTTTAACACCTCATCAAACACTTTGATTGCGTTGGGTACACCGCTTTTAAGCACGTTATAGGTATCTACCAACAAGGTTGCAGAATTGGGATAAACCTCACAATATGCTTTGAATGCTTCATATTCAGAATCAAACATCTGCACCCATGCGTGTGCCATCGTTCCTGTTGCAGGTACACCGTACTCTAAGTCGGTCAACGTGCAGGCGGTAGCTGCACAGCCGCCGATGTAGGCAGCACGTGCGCCCAAAACAGCGGCATCGGGGCCGTGGGCACGACGCGAGCCGAATTCGGAAATTGCCTTGCCGTTTGCAGCACGGACGATTCTGTTGGCTTTAGTTGCAATCAGTGACTGATGGTTGATTGTTAAAAGAACGAAAGTCTCAATAAGCTGTGCCTGAATTGCAGGAGCACGAACGGTCATGATGGGTTCGTTCGGGAAGATAACTGTACCCTCGGGTACGGCCCATATGTCACCTGTAAACTTGAAATCTTTAAGGTAATTCAAAAACTCCTCGGAAAAGATACCCTTATTTCTAAGATAGGCAATATCCTTATCGTCAAAATGAAGGTCGGTGATATAGTCAATTATCTGCTCAAGTCCGCAAGCAATGGCATATCCGCCGCCGTCGGGTACTCGTCTGTAAAATACGTCAAAGTAACAGATCTTATCCTTATAGCCTGTTTCAAAATAACCGTTGCCCATTGTAAGCTCATAAAAGTCACAGAGCATAGTGTAATTTACGTTGTTCATTTGTCATGTCCTCCGCTATATTGTAAAATTATTGCTTGCAATGCTCGCAGCCGCCGAGCTTTTCGCTTATCGGCTCTAAAACGTTGCAGTCGTCTTTAATAAACTTAAGCTTTAATAAATCGGTTTTGTCACCGGTTTCAAACATAGCTTTTTCAATGCCCGACATTGCCGCCAGAAACAAAGCGCTTCTTACCAGACCGTCGAAAAGCATTAAATCACCAAAAGCGTTTACGTCATATACTTTGACGGTATCGTCTGTAAATTCATATATCACATAGCCGTCGATGCCGTTGCCGGAAACCGCCTCTGATATTTTGATATTAGATACGTCAGTTAAGCCTAATCCCGAAAGGATAGCTTCGTAACCGCTGTTATCTTCTCTTTTTACGATTTGAAGCATTGGTTTCAGTTCCTTTCAAGATGGAATTACGCAGCGCTGTAAGCTCGGCCGGTGTAAGCTCGCGGTAAGTGCCCGGCTTAAGCATGCCAAGCTTTAAAGGGCCGACAGACGTTCTTTTAAGGCGTGCAACCTCAAGTCCCACGGCCTCGCACATCTTTCTTATCTGACGGTTTCTGCCCTCTTTGATAGTAATCTGCAAAACTGTTCTGCCGGGTTCTTTTGTTAAAACAGAAACTATGGCAGGCATAGTTCTGCGGTCATCAATTATAACGCCGTTGGTAAGGTCCAAAATCTGGTCCTCGTTAACGTCGGAATGAACGGTAACTCTGTAAGTCTTAGAAACATGACAGCTTGGGTGCATGATTTTGTTTGCAAGGTCACCGTCGTTAGTGAACAAAAGCAAGCCTTCAGAGTTGCGGTCAAGTCTGCCGATTGGGAAAACTCTTTCTTCAACACCTTCCAAAAGGTCGGTAACACAGCGTCTGCCCATTTCATCGCTCATGGTAGTAACGTAACCGCGGGGTTTGTTAAGCATTATATAGATGTAGTTACGCTTTTTTTCGATATATAGGTTTTCGCCGTCAATGCTAATAATATCCTTGACCTTGTCGGCTTTATCGCCCAAATTGCAGGGCCTGCCGTTGATTTTCACTCGCTTTTCAAGAATCAATTCTTCTGCCTTTCGGCGAGAACAATATCCGCTTTCTGCAATAAGTTTCTGTACTCTGACTTCCATTAATTTATGTCCTTTCAATTAAAAAGCAGTTACTTTGCCAAAAAATCCTCTAAAACAGTCAATGCCGCTGAATAAACAAGCTCTGAATTAACATAATAGTCAACTCGACCTATAACCGTGCCTGTTTCAAGAGGGGCATAGACAAAGCGAGGAACAATAATCTGCTTTTCAATAATTATATTTTCGTCTTTAGGAAAGATAAGATATTCTTCATCGGCATAAAGGGTTACAACGCCATCCTGTCCTCCAACGCCTGGAATATTAACATAGATACCGCCTACGTTAATAACTGAAATCTCATCAAATCCATAATCATAAAGCCTTGTGTGGTCCTGCCAGTCGTTGGGTGCGTTAAGGGTAACGCAAATTAAGGTTACTCCCCCACGCTCGACTGCAGAAATCAAACATCTGCCGGCTTTATCGGTAAAGCCTGTTTTTACGCCTATACAGCCGTCGTAACTGCGCAAAAGCTTGTTAGAGTTGCTAAGCCAGACAGTTCTTTCCGCGCCCACTTCAAAGCTTATTTCTTTGGTAGAGCAAATTTCTTTGAAATCATCGTTTTGCATGGCATATGCTGTAAGCTTAGCCATGTCGTATGCCGTTGAATAGTGCTCGTCTGTATAGTCATCAAGTCCTGAGGGTGTGACAAAATGAGTGTTTTCAAGGCCTAATTCATTAGCCTTGTCGTTCATAAGCTGAACAAACTCATCAATCTCCCCTGCAACAGCAACTGCCGAAGCATTGGCGGCATCGTTACCGCTGGGAAGCATCATACCATAGCACAAAATTCGCTTGGTTACAACGTCACCCGGTCGCAGTCCCATTGATGACCCCTCCACCATAATGGCGTTTGTATCAACAACAAATTCTTCGTCCAAGCCGTCCGATTCGAGTGTTAAAATGGTAGACATGATTTTTGTCGTGCTTGCCATTTGAACGCATTTATCGGCATTTTTCGAGAATAAGATCTTGCCGCTGTTGGGCTCGATCAAAATGGCACTGCCGGCTGAAACGGAAACCTCACCCTCGGCATTAACGGGAACACAAAGCGAAGCTGTTAAAACCAAACAGATAAAGCAAACGATGATTCTTTTTATATTCATAAACTACCTCCGAAAATAAATATCGGTATAGTTTATGGACAATGCTTTAAAAAATGCGTTACTCGACAGAAGTATCTTCGGTTTCTTCGCCCGATTCGCTCTTGTTCTTAGAGATAAAATCGGTGACCTTGTCAATAATATCGGGAATCATTGCGAGCGCTGCATTTTCCTTAGGTGCGTTAATAGTCATCTGCAAAAGCTTAACGTTACCGTCGGGCAAAATGGTGATGAATGCCAAAGGCTGAATGGAAACACCGCCGCCTGTACCTCCGCCGAAAAGGTCCTTAGCGTTTTTGTTGGGAAGGTCGGAGCCGCCAGACGCAAAACCGACAGAAACCTTAGATACGGGAATGATAACTGTACCGTTGGGCGCAGTAATAGGCTTGCCGATAACAGTTTCTACGTCTACCATTTCTTTAATCTTTTCAATAGCGGTTTTAACCAAAGCTTCTAAGTTATTGTTCTTCTCGGACATTTGAATTCTCCTTTTCTTTATTTAAACGTTTTTCTTTTTTCTTTTGATTGTGTTTTAATTTTAAGTAATTTATACCTAAATATACTGCAAGTGCCAAAACAGCACTGGGACGCACTTTAACTGTTGTGTTAAGAGAAGCACGGGTCATGGGATTTTCAAAATCACACTTAACCTCGGTATGCTTGATATTAACGCTGAAAGCTGTGCATAAAAGTGCCAATGAAGAATAGATGAGTATGTTGAACTTACCAAACTTCATTGCGGCTTCATAAGCATCATTATCTCCGATTATTATGCTAAGATCGAAATCGTAAAATCTTATAAGCCTTAATAGCTTTCTTAACGCTTTTTTTGCAACGGGTACATAAGGCATGTACTCGTCCAGAATTTCTTTAACCTTCTTTTTCGGCTTTTCTTCAGGTTCCGAACCCTCACCTTTTAAAAGCTCTTCATCGGTCTTATCTGAGTTATCAGAGGTATCCTCTTTCTTCTTTTTAGAGGGCTTTTCTTTTTTTGATGGTGTTTCCTGTTTCGGTTCTGAGGCAGCTTCTTCGGCTTCATCAAGATTTACCAAAGAAAAAGCGGGGTTGTCCGATGTGCTTTTATATTCTTTTTCAAGCTTATAAAGCTCTATCCACAGATATTTTACTTTAACTTTTAAATGCTCGTTAGTAGCATCGACATAAGCGCACACAGATATGCGAAGAAGGATGTAAATTATTAAAATAATGCCGGCAATTATGCCTAACGTAATATATAGCGCCGTCATATCACCCTTCCTTTCTTAAAAAGTATAAGTAAAATTACTCCTCTTCAACAGCCACATCGTCAAACGTTACCTGAGAGTTGTCGGTAGGCAGCGGTGGCAGATCTGCAATTGAAGCAAGCTTAAAGCAACGCAAAAAGTTATTGGTCGTTTTAAAGAGTATGGGCTTACCGGGGACGTCTAAACGTCCTGCTTCTTCAATTAGCTCTTTTTCCAAGAGGTT
>JAZSPX010000118.1:0-6806 GCA_045537675.1 Candidatus Faeciplasma sp.
GTCAGCAAAAGGAATATTGAACCTTCTGAAATCACCTGCGGATATTAGGTACCTTGTGCCATTTTCATCGGTTACGGTATATTCATTTCCTGTGCCGGAGCGACTAACGTCAGTTATAAGCATAATAAATCGCTCCTTTCACGGATATATATTATTCGTCAAAGCTTTCTGTAATAACAAGCTTGTCATCGTCATCATCAAAGGAGCCGTCCTTGTCATCAAGTATCTCTCCGTTTGTATCGGTAAATGCCTTTCTGATCTTTGCTTCAATTTCAGCGGCCAGCTCCTTGTTTGTAACGAGCATATCACGAACGTTATCTCTGCCCTGACCAAGACGTTCACCATTATATGAAAGCCATGAACCGCTCTTCTGAATAATATCAAGCTTAATACCGATATCAAGAAGCTCGCTTTCCTTGGAAATTCCTTTTCCGTAAAGAATATCAAATTCTGCAGTTCTGAAGGGAGGAGCTACCTTGTTCTTTACAACCTTACATTTTGTGTGGTTACCGGTAACATCTGCGCCGTCCTTTATCTGCTCGCTTCTTCTTATATCAATACGAACGCTGGCATAATACTTAAGAGCAACACCGCCGGGAGTAGTTTCGGGGTTTCCGTAAAGCACTCCAACCTTCTGTCTGAGCTGATTTATAAAAATAACGGTACAGTTGGACTTTGCAATAGCGCCCGAAAGCTTACGGAGCGCCTGCGACATAAGACGCGCTTGCAGACCAACGTGAGAATCACCCATTTCACCGTCAATTTCAGCTCTCGGAACAAGCGCCGCAACAGAGTCAACAACTACTACGTCAATAGCGCCGGAGCGAACGAGCGCCTCAGTAATTTCAAGAGCCTGTTCGCCGTAGTCCGGCTGTGAAACGAGAAGCTCGTCAATATTTATACCAAGAGCCTTAGCATAAACCGGATCAAGTGCGTGTTCTGCGTCAATAAATGCAGCCTCGCCGCCCTGTCTTTGTACTTCTGCAATAACGTGAAGCGCAACTGTTGTCTTACCGGATGATTCCGGTCCATAGATTTCAATAATTCTTCCTCTCGGTACACCGCCGATACCAAGTGCCATATCCAGGGTGAGCGAGCCGGTGGGTATCGCCTCGACGTTCATGTTCGAGTTCTGACCCAAGCGCATTACAGCGCCTGCACCGTAAGTTTTTTCAAGCTGGGCAATGGCTGTGTCCAAAGCCTTTCTTTTTTCTTCTTTAGACTGCGCCGAAACAGGCGAAGCCTTTTTCTCTGCGGGTTTCTTCATTGCCATAGTTATAGCCTCCGTATCTTAAATGTATTTTTAACTTTGTCGGTTTGCCGAACCCTCGGCAATGGTATTATATCAGGTCAACTGTCCAAAAATCTGTACCTTTAACAAGCTCGTCGACCTCGCAAATAAGGTTATATAAAGCATCCTCGCTTAAAACTCCGCGTTTAAGGTCGCGTGGAAGCTCTCCTCTTTCGTCACATTCATAATCGTGCCGCCACAGCCCGTTCGACATGTAGCCGCCTAACTCGTTAATCATCTTTCTAAGCTCGGTGTCCTGCAAAATGCTCCGGGGGTCTGTTTCCAAAGCGTTTTTAGCGGTGTCGAGATAGCTTTCCATGCGCTTAATTCTTGAAACGGTTTCCTCCATACCCTCTTTTTGTGCCCAGACGACCCTTGGTCTGTCGGTCAGGTCGTTCACGATGCGCACGTTTTTATAACCGTTGATAATTAAAATCTCGCTCACATCATCGGCCTGCGTTATGCCTATTTCAAAGACGATATAGCCCCCCTCTTTAAGCGAGGATTTCCACAGTCTTGCAATCTCACGGTAATAGTGCAAGCCGTCATCGTCGCCGAAAAGGGCGGTTTCAGGCTCGAACCTCACCTCTTTCTGAAGCTCACACATATCCTCTTTAGTCAAATAAGGCGGGTTTGCGGTTATAATGTCAAGCTCTGAGAATTCTGCTGCAATTTCGGCACTTAAAACATCTGCCTGCATTGGCTTAACGTTAACACCGTGAAGCGCAATATTCTCGCACAAATAGTTATAAGCCTTGTCATAAAGCTCGAGCGCCACAGCACACGCATCAGCCCTTTTAACGCACATGGTAATGGGTATGCATCCTGTGCCCGAGCAAAGGTCGAGGATTTTAGGGTTTTCAATATTTTTAATAAGCTTTAGCGAGGTTTCGACCAAGGTTTCGGTGTCCTGTCTTGGAATTAAAACACCCTCGCCGACCTTGAAGTTAAGCCCGTAAAACTCCCACTCGCCGATTATATATTGCAGCGGCTCGCCCATGGTGCGGCGCTTTGCCATTTCAAATATTTTTTCGCAGGAGGATTCGGTTACCTCTAACCTGTCGGTAATAAGCTTAAGGTAAGCATTTTCGCCGAAAACCGATTCTAAAAGAATTCTCGCTTCAAAGTCTGCGTCGTCAATCCCGGCGGTTTTAAGTGTGTTAACAACCTCTTTGAAAAGGTCTGAAGGTGTTACCATCTGTCGGTTTCCTTATCCTCGGGTACGCAGGGCAAGAATGCTGCAATTGCACATTCGATCTGGCTGTCGTCAGGCTCACGGGTGGTTATACGCTGAATTAAAAGGCCGGGTGCCGAGATGATTTTTGTAAACCAGTTGTCATATCTGCCTGCAAGCTTAATGCATTCATAAGCAATGGCAACGATAATCGGCAGAATTGCAAGCTTAATTAAAACTCTTAACCACAAAACGTCCCACGGTACCTGGAACACGCTGAACACGATTATGCTTATGAACAACACCAAGAACATAAATGATGTGCCGCAGCGGGGGTGGAATCTTGAGTGCTTTCTTACGTTTTCAACTGTAAGCTCCTCGTCTGCTTCATAGCAGGCAATGGTTTTATGTTCTGCGCCGTGATATTCATAGGTACGCTTGATGTCCTTCATAAGTGCGGTTAAGGCGATGTAACCAATGAAGATGGCGATTTTAATTACGCCCTCGATAATATTCTTAACCACCATGTTAAGGGCAATTCCGCCGAGCGAGAACAGCCATTCGATGCCCTTGGTGATTGCGGCAGGCAAAAGCATGAACAGCAGCAGAGCCAAAGCAACGCCCAAAACGCCCGCAATTACCATTACAATGCCCATAAGCTTGTCACCGAGCTTTTCTGTAAGCCACTTTTCAAACTTCGAGGGTTCTTCTGCCTCGACCCCTGTCATTGCCTTGTCGGCAGACTTGGTCAAGCACTTATAACCGTCAACCATCGAGGAGACGAAGTTAACAGGCCCTCTTAAAAAGGGAACTTTTTTATACCACTTTGCCTTAGGCAAATTCCATTGTTCAACGTCAATCGAGCCATCGGGCATTCTTACAGCCATAGCCTCAACCTCGGGTCCGCGCATCATAACACCCTCTAAAAGTGCCTGACCGCCGATTGATGATTTAAACTTGCAGCCGTTTTCACAGCTTTTATCCTTCTTGCTCATTTTGTTTCTCCGTTCTTTTAAAGATTGCTTATGTTAAGCAGGGCAAGGAAATCTGAACCGTTGTGCCCTTGCCTAACTCGCTGTTTATTACAATACTGCCATCGTGCATTTCGACAATTTCGTTGGCAACCGCCAGACCGATGCCCGAGCCGCGGCGAGTATGATTTGCTTTATAGAATTTTGTTTTAATTTTGGGTAGGTCTTCGGGTGCGATGCCCACGCCTGTATCGGAAATCAAGATCACAATATCCGACTTGACCTGAAGCGCTTCAACAGTTACCCTGCCGCCCGCGTTTGAATATTTAACTGCGTTATCAATTATGTTAATAAATACCTGTCTAAGTCTTGAACGGTCACCGTATACAAAGGGAAGCATTTCGGGGCCGTCATAAATCATTTCAATTCCCAACGACTTCGCACGCTCGGTATAGATAAGCACAGCGTCCTCAAGCTCGGCTAAGATATCCATCGTTTCTTTGTGAAGGGTAAACCTGCCGTCCTGAATTCGAGAGAAGTCTAAAAGTTCCTCTACCATCTGCGAAAGTCTTTGTGCCTCGCCGGTTATAACCTTCATACCCTTCTGGAAGGTTTCCGGGTCGGCATCCATTTCGCAAAGTGTTTCGCTCCAGCCTTTTATTGCTGTCAAGGGGGTTCTTAATTCATGCGAAACGCTTGATATGAATTCGTTTTTAATTTTATCCGTGTTCTCAAGCTCGGTCGCCATATAGTTAATGGCGTCGCAAAGCTCGCCCAACTCGTCGTCCTTAACCTTTTCAATACGTTCCGAAAAATCCCCCTCGGCATAGCTTCTTGCGGTTTCTGAAATCTGACGGACGGGAATAACAATCGACTTGACGAAATAAAGACCCGAGAAGAACATGAGCGCCACGATTGCAAGTGCAATTAATGAAAGCAAAACACCAAGCTCTAAAAGCTGAACGTCGATGGCGTTTACGGTCGTCATAATCCTCATCGCGCTGTATTCGGGTGCGATGCCCGAAAGCATTACTGTATAGCTTAAAACCTTCTCGCCCGAGGGGAGGGTGAACTCTGCCCATGCAGTACCTTCTTCAGAAGTCCTTGCGGCATCATAGTCGCTCATGTCAAGGCTGCCTGAGGGCTGGAAGCCCGAGCTTGTCAAGGTTACCTCGCCCGAGGAGCTGATTGCCATAAGCTCATACTTATCCTTGTCGGTAAAGCTTTCGATAATGTTTCTCACCTCGGCTCGATAGCCCGAAGCTGTTGTATATTTTGAAAGGTCAAGAGCGATGTTTTCCATTCTCGAATCGAGGTATTGGCGTGCAGTGTTGCTGTAATAGCTGTTTGCGATCATTACAGCCACAACAACAACGATGAGCATAACCAAAACAACAATTCCCAAAGAGTTCAACAGCCAGCGCGTTGTTATGCTGTGTTTAATTTTAAATGCCGACACCGCTGCCACCGCCCTCTTTTAAACTGAATTAAAAATTTATTTATCGCCGGGGTTCCATTTATAGCCATAGCCCCAGATCGTCATTATGTACTTGGGGTTAGAGGGCTCGTCCTCTATCTTCATTCTTATGCGTCTTATGTTTACGTCAACAATTTTTTCTTCGCCGTAATAGCTTTCGCCCCAGATGTGGTGCAGAATGCTAATTCTGTCAAGCGCCGTGTTCTGGTTCTTCAAAAAATATTCCATTATCTGATATTCAACCTGCGTCAAATCAATCGGCTCGCCGTTTTTATATAACACACGGCTTTTAAGGTTGATTGAAAACGGGCCGGAGGTTATGGTTGCCTGCACCTCGTTCCGCTGGCTTGAAAGGCTTACACGGCGGCAAACAGCGTCTACACGGGCAACAAGCTCGGAAATCGAGAAGGGCTTTGTGATGTAGTCGTCTGCGCCAATCATTAATGATGAAACCTTGTCCATCTCCTGAGATTTTGCGCTTAACATGATAATTCCGACGGTGTCGCTTCTTTCACGAAGCATTTTGCAAACAGTAAAGCCGTCTATGCCGGGCATCATAATGTCTAAAAGTGCAACCTCGAAATTTCCGCCTGCTTCGTCAAATGCTTTAACTGCATCCTCGCCGCAGTTGACGTCAACAACGTCATAACCGCTGCGCTTAAGGTTTAAAACCACAAACTCGCGGATAGAATCTTCATCTTCGCAAACTAAAATTCTTTTCATAATAATCTCCGTTTATTCAAGACAATATAAATTGTCAAGTATTTCGTCGTTTGTCAAAACAAGCTGCTCTTCTTCGGGGGCGAGTATTTTAACAAAATATTGCCGTCTTTCCGTCTGTGCAACAAGTCGATAGCCGTCCTGCTCGGTATATTTACCCGCATCGTGATCATAGGCCGAAACCAGACTTATTATCGGGGTCATATCTTCAATGCTTTCGGCTCCGGAATCGTATTTATAGAAAGTAACCTCACCTGTCGAGGGGTCGCTTTTAACGGTCACAAGGCCAAGCCAACGGTTAGGTATTGTAAGCACAAAGCCGCCCGCAAGCGAGTAGTATGAATTCGATTCAAGCTCGAGCCTTAAGGTGTTAGCGTCGAACGTGTACCACATCGTCATATATTCGTTGACAGCGCCAAGCCCTGCCGGATAACCCGTAAAGTTAGAAACGGCTGGAATTTCAATCACGCCGTCGCTGTCATAGTCAAGGCACAGATATCCGTTCGGTCTGCGGATATACTCTCTTAATTCCCAATCGGAATTTGTCGGGCAGACAATGCTTTCACCGTCTAAATATATAATTTCGGTGCCAAGCGCCCCACCCTCGTTCAAAAGGTCTAAATATAAAGCGCTCTGTGTGTCGCTGATTTTGCCGAAGCTGTGTGACGTAATGCTTGAAAACGAATGAGTAAGCGAAATTTCATAAGGAACGTAGCTTATTCCGTCCGGCGATTTGATAATGCTTACCGTTGCATAGTCGCCTGCTTTTTTTGCAAGAACTATCTCATCCTCGCCACAGCCGTCAATATCATACCTTTCTAAAACGGTATAAGTGTTTTCATAGATCGTTGTAAGGTTTCCCTGAATGTAACGGTACATTCTCATCTGGCTTTCGTCGAAGGCGCTTGTGCGGTAACCGATGATTATATCGACAGTTTCGCCGAGCGGGTGAATTATAACCTTGTCAACGGCTGTGCCGGCACCGGTTGCGGTTGTTGTGAGCTGCCACTCTCCCTGCTCGTCCTTGTCAAGCACTGCAACGCCCACCGAAGCTTCATTGAGCGTTTCGGAATAGAACGCCAGCGCCTCCTGTCCTTCGTTGCCGTCGATATCTTCAAGTACAATGGCAGAGAAGTCGGGTCGTAGCCATGTCGTTCTGTGAGCCAAGGAGTT
>JAZSPX010000039.1:0-2677 GCA_045537675.1 Candidatus Faeciplasma sp.
AGCGCAATAAATATATAATTATTTTAACACATAAGCTATGCAAATTACAATAGGCGTAAACAAAAATTAGCTCATTTTTTAATGAAATATCTGTGAAGTATCGTTTGCGGCGGGCACCGCTTCCCTCCCCGCGCTTGGCGCGGGGGGGGTTTGCAAAACGCCGCCGGCGTTTTGCAAAAAGCCGGCTCCGCAAGGAGCCGGCGGCGGTGCCCCACACCAAAGCTTAAAAACGTGCAATGAAAAAGCCCCCTTAACAGGGGGCTTTGGTTCATGTAGATATTAGTCCTCTACAGGAGCGCCTACAGGGCAAACAGCAGCGCAGTTGCCGCAATCGATGCAAGCGTCAGCGTCGATCTCATACTTGTCAGCGCCTTCAGTAATAGCGTTTACAGGGCATTCTGCAGCGCAAGCACCACAGTTGATGCATTCATCAGTAATCTTGAAAGCCATTGTTTAGTCCTCCTTGCAAAGAATTAGAGTAAAAGCTCTAACTACATTCTATCACATATTTTGAAAATTGCAAGCACTTTTAAATGGTATTTATTATTTATTATTGAAAAAGAGGTATCTTTGTGATACAATTACTCATACGCGATTGATTAAGAAAGGGCGGTGAGCGCAGATTAAAAAGATTTTTAAATATATTTGGCACTATTTGCGAAGGCTGGATATAATCACCCTCGGGCTTACCGTGCTTGCCTGTGCTTTCAGTGCGCTCATTCTTTATTCTCTTGTTATAAACAGCGAGACCCAGACAATAACAAACGCCACGCTTTCGCCCTCGACCTATAAAACACAGATAGTTGCGGCAGGGCTTGGGATTTGCGTATCGCTGTTTATTGCACTTTTAGACTATCACAAATTCACAAAACTGTGGTTCATATATCTGCCTGCAATGCTTGGCTTTACACTTTTAACTTTCACAAGCCTTGGCACCTCGGGTCTTGACGGTGCCGACGACAAGGCGTGGATCGACCTTGGGTTTATGACAGTTCAGCCTGCCGAATTTCTAAAGCTTGCTTTCATTCTTTCGTTTGCTTACCACTGTTATAAATCTAAAGACTATTTCAACAATCCGCTTAACATTCTGGCACTTTGCATTCACGCAGGCGTGCCGATACTTCTTGTCATGCTTCAGGGCGACGACGGCACGGCAGCAGTATTCATCGCAATTTTCTTGGCTGTTTTGTTTGTTGCGGGCATCTCGTGGAAATACATTCTGGGTGCGGCAATAATCGCCCCCATCGGAATATATTTTGCGTGGAACTATTACCTGCAGCCTGTTCACAAAAACAGAATTCTTTCAATCATCAACCCCGAAAAATATGCGACCGACGACCTGCTTTACCAGACAAACCTTTCAAAAATCGCACTCGGTTCGGGACAAATTGAGGGCAAAGGCCTTTTCGGCGGCGATTACAGCTATGTACCCGTGTGCCACAACGACTTTATCTTCTCTTACATCGGGCAGACGCTTGGCTTCATTGGCTGTGTTGCGGTGCTGGTAATTCTGGGGCTTCTGCTTCTTAGAATCCTCTATAATGGGTTAAGAGGGGACGACCTTGGCAAATATATCTGCGTGGGCGTTTTTGCTTACTTGTTTGCCCACTGCGTTTTAAACATCGGCATGGTAATGGGCATAACCCCCGTTATCGGAATTCCCCTGCCGTTTATCTCGGCAGGCGGCTCGGCAATGCTGACGGCTACCGTTTCAATCGGTTTTGTGCTGTCGGTCTACTTCCATTCGGAACGGTTTAACACACTTTTCAAAAATAAATAAAGGACGGAACATTTATTATGAGCAAAATCGGCACAGTAACACTTAATGAACTTTACGGCGAGAAATCCGACCTCGCCAAAAAGAGATATAGCGAGCTTTCCAACGAATTTGAAGCACTTTTCGGCGAAAAGCCTGTTTATTTCTTCTCGGCTTCGGGCAGAACCGAGGTTGTTGGCAACCACACCGACCACAACCACGGCAAGGTTTTGGCAGCCGCCGTTGACCTTGACGTGATTGCCGCAGTTGTCCCCACCTCTGACGGAATTATTACAGTTAAATCTCAGGGCTACCCCGTTGATGAAATTAATTCAAACGACCTTGAAATTAAGGAAAACGAAAAAAATACCTCCGCCTCACTTATAAGAGGTGTATGCGCAGGGCTTAAAAACCGAGGTTTTGCCTTCGGCGGATTTAAGGCTTATACCACAAGCGATGTTTTAAAGGGCTCGGGCTTGTCTTCATCAGCCGCGTTTGAAGTGCTTATCGGCACAATTCTTAACCATCTTTATAATAACGGAGAGGTTAGCGACGTTGCGGTTGCACAGATTTCTCAGTATGCCGAGAACGTTTATTTCGGCAAGCCTTCGGGTCTTATGGACCAGATGGCTTCAAGCGTCGGCGGTTTTATTTCTATCGACTTCGCCGACACCGAAAACCCGATTATCGAGGCCATGAGCTTTGACCTTGCAGATAACAACCACAGCCTTTGCATTATCGACACCAAGGGCAACCACGCAGACCTTACCCCCGAATATGCCGCTATCCCTGCCGAGATGAAGGCGATAGCCTCGCACTTCGGCAAAAGCTTTTTGCGCGAGCTTGCAAAAGAAGACGTTATCGAAAACATTGCCGTTTTGCGTGAAAAATTCGGTGACAGGGCTGTTTTGAGAGCTATGC
>JAZSPX010000002.1:0-6052 GCA_045537675.1 Candidatus Faeciplasma sp.
GCTGCTTGTAAATTTAAGCGAAAGAATTACAAGGCGAGTTTCGGCGCAGAAGATTGAGCTTGAAGAATGCAAAAACCGTGATGAACTGCGCCTTAAGGGCGACCTTATAATGTCAAATCTTTACAGAATAAACAAAGGCGATAAGGCGGCGCTTGTCGAGAATTATTACGACGAAGCCTGCCCCACGGTAGAAATCGCCTTGGATGCAAGACTTACTCCAGCACAGAATGCACAGAAATATTACTCGGAATACCGCAAGGCGGATACCGCCGACAAAAAGCTTCGCGAGCTTATCGCTTCGGGCGAGGCTGAAATTAAATATGTCGACTCGGTGTTCGACTCACTAAGCCGAGCATCGACCGAAAGCGAGCTTACCGAGATAAGACTCGAGCTTGCGGCTGGGGGCTACGTTAAACCTCCCAAATTTAAAACAAAACAGCCAAAGGCCTTGCCGCCGATTGAATATGAATCGAGCGAGGGCTTTAAGATACTCGTCGGCAGAAACAACCGCCAGAACGACACCCTGACGCTTAAAGATGCCGACAAGTCGGATATTTGGCTGCACGTGCAGAATATTACCGGCTCGCACGTTATAATCGTGTGCAACGGCCGCACCCCCGGCGAAGAAACAGTTGAAGAAGCGGCGCTTATTGCGGCGTTCAATTCCTCGGCACGAAATTCGTCGCTTGTGCCTGTCGATTACACGCAGGTGAAGTATGTCAAGAAGCCCTCGGGCGCAAAGCCGGGCATGGTTATTTTCACAAACAACAAAACGCTTTACGTCACACCCGATGACGATGCGGTAAATGCAATGAAGAAATCGAAGATTTAAAGGAGGAAGCACCGTGATCAAGAACGAAACTATTGATGTTTTGCTTACCAGAAGAAGTATTAAAGCTTTTAAACCCGAACAGATTACAAACGAGGAGCTTGAAACCATACTCGCCGCAGGCGTAAACGCACCCACCGGAAGAAACCTTCAGGCACCGATTATCGTTGCTGTGCAGGACCCCGAAACAGTCAAGCTTTTAAGCAGACTTAACGCCGAAGTTATGGGTGCCTCGGGCGACCCGTTTTACGGCGCACCCACCGTTTTGGTCGTGCTGGCAGACAGATCTAAAGCGCACACCTATCTTTACGACGGCAGCCTTGTTATGGGCAACTTAATGAACGCTGCCCATGCGATCGGCGTAGGTGCCTGCTGGATTCACAGAGCGAAGGAAGTTTTTGAGTCAAGCGAAGGCAAGACACTTTTGGCTAAGTGGGGAATTGAAGGCGATTACGAGGGCATCGGCAACTGCGTTTTGGGCTATAACGCAAAAGAATACCCCGCACCCAGAGAGCATAAGGCAGACTATGTCTATTACGTTAAATAGTTAAGAGGGTTGACAAAATGGAACGCTTTGAAAAAATGCTTTGGTATATAATTTCGGCGGTTGCGATTTTATACTTAACACCAATCGTGTGCGCCCTTACCCTGGCAGGAATTTTTAACATAATGCCGCTTATGCCGGCTTTATATCTTTGCGCAGTAATCGTTATAAGCTTTTTCTTCGGCAAACGCCACGGCGGCGACTGGCTTATCTGTCTGATGCTTACGTTGGTGTTTATCCCAAGCATATACATGTATTTCAATTCGACTGTGTGGATATATGTGCCGATTTATTTCATCCTGTCCTTATTGGGCCTGTTCATCGGCAATGTGTTCAAAAACAGATTTATAAGGTGAATTAAAATTAATTTTAGGTCATGGGAGCTGAAAACATGAGCAAAAGAGTCAGGCAATATCTCGGATTGATTTCAGCGGTTATTGCATATTATATCGTCCACGAAGGCGCGCATTTGGTTTGTACTTTAATTATGGATACGTTCAAGCAGGTGAACTTCATTGGGCTTGGTGTGCAAATTGATGTATATTATGAAAAGATGACAGACGTTCAAATGGGCGTGTTTTGCCTTGTTGGTTCTGTCGCCACGCTGACAGCGGCATATATTCTGGTTCTGCTTACAAATAAGATAACGCAAGTGCCGTCGAAAGCAGTAAAAGCGTGTATGTATTACATTACCCTTGCAATGCTGCTTATTGACCCCGTTTATTTAGGCATATTGTTTAAGCTTTTCAGCGGCGGTGATATGAACGGCATCTCCTTACTGATTCCCGAGATTGCTGCACAAAGCATTTATGCTCTGCTGCTTGTGCTAAATGTATTTATCTTTTGGAAGATTGTTTTGCCAAAGTATAAACGGGCTTTTTCGGAAGAATAAAGCTGAAAAAAGTGCTTGACAAGTTCCGATACATCTGCTATAATGACGGAGTTGAAAAAATTAATGCCGGTGTGATGGAATTGGCAGACGTACTGGACTCAAAATCCAGCGGGATAAAACCCGTGCCGGTTCGACCCCGGCCACCGGCACCATAAAAACCTCGTTCAAAAGAACGGGGTTTTTATTTTCCCCATATCGCTTTACACTGCGTTGAAAATATATTATACTATATAATGAAAATATATGCGCTTTGAAAGGGGTATCGCTATGCTGTCACAGCTAACCGAATTTATCGGCAAGTTGAAGTTGAAAAACATGATAATGCTTACTGTCGCAGGAATTATAAACGCATTTGGAATTACTGCATTTTTGTCACCTGTCAAGCTTTATGACAGCGGCATTTCGGGAACGTCAATGCTTCTGTCACAGGTAACTCCGTTTTCGCTGTCTGTGTTTTTGCTTTTGCTTAACGTCCCTCTTTTTCTTTACGGTTTTAAAAAACAGGGAAGCGTGTTTACTTTTTATGCAATATACACCGTTGCGATATATTCTGTTGCGGCGTGGCTTATAACCGATGTTCTGCCTATTGATGTCGATATGGCATCGCCTTTGGCAGGAACAGATTTACTGCTTTGTGCCCTTTTCGGAGGGATTATTTCAGGTGCGGGCAGCGGCGTGGCAATTCGCTATGGCGGTGCAATGGACGGCATTGAAGTTATGGCGGTCGTCTTTGCAAAAAAGATAGGCATAACCGTTGGCACTTTTGTAATGGCATATAACGTCCTGCTTTATATACTTTGCGGCTTTGTTATCCAAAGCTGGATATTGCCGCTTTATTCGATAGTTACATATTACGCAGGGCTTAAAACCATCGACTTTATTGTTGACGGCTTGGACAGAGCAAAATGTGCAATGATAATTACCGTTGAACCCGATGATGTCTGCAAGGCGCTTTCTGAAACCTTTGAAACAGGCACCACTAAAATCGAGGTTACGGGCGGATATTCCAACACGCAAAAAACAATGGTCTATTTCATTGTCAACCGTTTTCAGATCGTCAAGCTTAAAGAGCTTGTCCACGAGATTGACCCGACAGCTTATATCACCATAAGCGAAGTTGCAGACGTTTTCAAAGCAAATCAGGATAAAAGATAGTGTATCGGGCGCATGAATGTGCGCCCGTTTGCTGCGTTTTGGGCAAGTTGTCAAAAGTGACTATGCATTGGGTATCAACCGCCCTAATTTCGGCATAATACCCATACTGTTCCCTCTTGACAAAACAAACGTGAAAATGTATACTCTAATAGTATGCGGTACTATGGAATAGTACGGCAAGACAAGCATTTTAATTTTTCAGGAAAGGAGAGAAAACATGCCAACCTTTAACCAGTTAGTTCGCAAGGGAAGAGAAACTTTGGCTGACAAGTCCACTGCTCCCGCACTTCAGAAGAGCTACAACTCTAAGAAGAAGGAAGTAATCGACCAGAGCTGCCCCCAGAAGAGAGGCGTTTGCACTGCTGTTAAGACTGCTACACCTAAGAAGCCTAACTCTGCTATGAGAAAGATTGCAAGAGTACGTCTTACCAACGGTACAGAAGTTACTGCTTACATCCCCGGTATCGGACATAACCTTCAGGAGCATAGCGTAGTTCTTATCAGAGGCGGAAGAGTTAAGGACCTCCCCGGTGTGCGTTACCACATCATCAGAGGTACTTTGGACGCTCAGGGCGTTGCTAAGAGAATGCAGGCTAGATCCAAGTATGGTGCTAAGAGACCCAAGGCTGCTAAGAAGTAATTAACAGGCTGAAAACTCACACACAAAAAACCGAAGCGTAAAGCTTCAAAACACACAAGCACTCAATCCACCACAGCCATGTGGGGTTAATCATATAAAATAAATGATTACCTCTGATGGACTGACGGGGTCCTTGGGCGCTAATAAGTGCTCAAGTGAAATCGAGTACCAATGATATCATTATATGAAGGAGGGAAGCGAAGTGCCAAGAAGAGGTAATATTGCAAAGCGTGATGTTTTGCAGGATCCTATCTACAACTCCAAGCTCGTTACCCGTCTTATCAACAGCATCATGCTCGACGGTAAGAAGGGCGTAGCTCAGAAGATTGTATACGGTGCATTCGAAATCGTTGAAGCTAAGTCCGGCAAGCCTGCACTCGAAGCTTTCGAGACTGCAATGGAAAATGTAATGCCTAACTTAGAAGTAAAGGCTCGCCGTGTAGGCGGTGCTACCTATCAGGTACCTATGGAAGTACGTCCCGAAAGACGTCAGACCTTAGGTCTTAGATGGATCACAAAGTATGCTCGTGACAGACACGAGAAGACAATGAAGGAAAGACTTGCAGGTGAAATTCTCGATGCTCTTAACGGAGCAGGCGGCGCTTGCAAGAAGCGTGAAGACACTCACAAGATGGCTGACGCTAACAAGGCGTTTGCACACTTCCGTTGGTAATCCGACGATAAGTCACATATTGATACTAAGGAGATTTTTATGGCAAGAGAAGTATCTTTGTCAATGACCCGTAATATTGGTATCATGGCTCATATCGACGCCGGTAAGACCACGACATCTGAGCGTATTCTTTTCTATACCGGTGTTAACCATAAGCTTGGTGAAACCCATGACGGTTCTGCAACAATGGACTGGATGGAACAGGAGCAGGAAAGAGGTATTACAATCACCTCTGCTGCTACCACCGCTTATTGGAAGGGCCACAGAATCAATATCATTGACACCCCCGGCCACGTTGACTTTACTGTTGAAGTTGAGAGATCGCTCCGCGTTCTCGACGGTGCAGTTACTGTTTTATGTGCAAAGGGCGGCGTAGAGCCTCAGACCGAAACTGTATGGAGACAGGGCGACAAGTACAAGGTTCCCCGTATGATCTATGTTAATAAGATGGACATTATGGGTGCAGACTTCTACCGCGTTCTTAACATGATCCATCAGAGACTTAAGGCTAACGCTGTACCGATCCAGCTTCCTATCGGAAGCGAAACCTTCTTCAAGGGCATCATTGACCTTCTTGAAATGAAGGCCTATATGTATTATGATGACCTTGGAAAGGACATCAGAGTTGAAGACATTCCCGAGAATATGCTTGAGGATGCTGAAACCTACCGTGCACAGCTCGTTGAATCCGTTGCTGAGCTTAATGAAGAGCTTATGATGAAGTACCTCGATGGCGAAGAACTCACCATTGAAGAACTTAAGGACGGTATCAGAGCTGCTACTATCGCAGGTCAGATGGTTCCCGTTGTTTGCGGAACCTCTTACAAGAATAAGGGCGTACAGAAGCTTTTGGACGCTGTTGTTGACTATATGCCGGCTCCTACCGACATTGAAGACATCAAGGGTATCAACCCCGACAGCGGCGAAGAAGAATCCCGTCCTTCCGATGACAATGCACCTTTTGCTGCATTGGCATTCAAGATTGCTACCGACCCCTTCGTTGGTAAGCTCTGCTTCTTCAGAGTTTACTCGGGTACCCTTAACGCAGGTGAGACTGTTCTTAACTGCACCAAGGACAAGACCGAAAGAATGGGCCGTGTACTTCAGATGCACTCTAACCACAGAAAGGATATCGATATTTGCTATGCAGGCGATATCTACGCTGTAGTTGGCGTAAAGAACACCACCACCGGTGATACTCTTTGCGACCCCAAGCATCCTATCATTTTGGAATCCATGGAATTCCCGGAACCTGTTATCAACCTCGCTATCGAGCCTAAGACTAAAGCAGGTCAGGAAAAGATGGGTATTGCTCTTAG
>JAZSPX010000211.1:0-6601 GCA_045537675.1 Candidatus Faeciplasma sp.
ATAGAAGACATTCAAAGCAGTTACCGAAGCGTAAGGGTTAATGTCTAAAATCCGCTCACGCATGACTTCAACCTTGGGTCTGCCCGTGGTGCTTTCAAAGTCGGATCGTAGCCATGTCGTTCGTGAGCCAAGGAGTTGAAAGGCAGAGTTGTCTTCCTAAGACCGCTTGGCCTCCGACTTATAGAAGACATTCAAAGCAGTTACCGAAGCGTTAGGGTTAATGTCTAAAATCCGCTCACGCATGACTTCAACCTTGGGTCTGCCTGTAGTACTTTCAAGTGCAATAATCTGACGGTTGCGGTTCGTTTCGCTTACCTCGTCGCTGTCTATAAGGGTAATATTCCCCACGCCCGAGCGTGCAAGCATCTCGCAGACATAACCGCCAACACCGCCAACGCCAAAAACTGCAACACGAGCGTTTTTTAAGCGCTCCATAGCAGTCTCGCCAAACAAAATCTCAGTTCTTGAAAAAATGGACATTTTATATCCCCTCGCTCAAAAATCATTTGTCAATGCTATTCTATCACAAATTTCTTCGCGAGGCAACCGGATTCCTATCATTCGCAGCGCACCCGACCTTTTTCGTCGCCACCCCACGCAAACCGGCGCGGCACTCGTCTTTCGACCACGCCGCGCCGACTTGCTTATTCAATCAATACATGCTGTTCTGGGACATATAAGCATAAAGCTTTTCGCCGTGCTGCTGTTCCTCGGACTGAATGTGGTTAAGCGCGCGTCTTGCCTGGGGGTCGCTGAATTCAAACACGCTGGTGTCATAAAGCGAGGATACGTGCTTTTCCATTGCAAGCATATCGCTTAAAAGGAACTGGTCAGCGTTCTTTGTTGCCTCGTTGGGGTAATCAACCTTGCAGCAGAACTTGTTTGTTGCACTAAGGCCTGTGGGCATGTGGGGTACTGTGCCCTGCAAGATCGAGCAAACGGTGTCATAGTGGCTCTTTTCAGCGGCGGCAATCTCGCCGAAAAGGCTCTTCAACTCCTCGGCATGTGCCTGCTGACTGTATTTGCTGTATTTGTCATAGCAAAGCTTTTCCTGGCTCTTAAGATCCTGCAAAAGGGTGTTTTCTTTTTGGGTGAGAGTCATAATTAATCCTCCAATAACAATTTTATGGTGTTATTATCTGTCAGCCCCGCCCAAATATTCACGCTAAACAAAAAACCGCTCCAATCGGAGCGGATATTATTCTTATCTATACAATTTCCTGAGCTCTTTTCTTTGCTTGGCTTTTTCATATTCCAGCTTTTCCTCGTCGGTTTCCGGCTCGAGGGCTGGAACAGGCAAAGGCTTACCGTTTTCATCAACATGAACAGCAATCTGGTATGCCACGTTTATAAGCCTTCTTTCGCCGTCAAGCTTTTCAGCATAAGACTTAACACAAACCTCAAGCGAGGTGTTGCCGACATATGTGACCTTGCCAACGCAGATAACCGTTTCGTTCTGATATACGGGCGCCAAAAACTTCACGTTATCCATCGAGGCGCCTGTTACCATGCCGCCGCAATGGCGGCGCGCGGTAATTGCCCCCACATCGTCAATCCATTCAATAAGTGTGCCACCAAAAAGACGGTTGCCGCCGTTTAAATGCTTTGGCACAACAATGTGGGCACATTCTGTCATCGAGTCTTTTGGGTGTTTAGCCATAACAATTCTCCTGAAATTTAAAGGTTTTCAATATCGTAAGGAGTTGTCTGATATACAAAGTAGTTGAGCCAGTTTGAATAAAGCAGGTTGGCATGAGCCCTCCACGAAACTTTCGGCGCCTTGGTGTCGTCATCGTCGGGGAAATAATTTTCGGGTACTTTAATGTCAAGCCCCTTGTCCTTATCTCTGAAGTATTCCTTTGCCAAGGTATTAGCGTCATATTCCGAGTGACCGGTAATGAAAATCTGCTTGCCGTTTTGTGTCATGCAGGCATAAACCCCTGCTTTTTCGCTTGTGGCAAGAATTTTAAGCTCGGGCACTTTCTCAATATCCTCCTGCAAAACGGTGGAGTGACGGGAGTGAGGCGCCAAGAACACGTCGTCGGCCCCTCTGAAAAGAATGGGGTTTTTATAGTCAACAGTGTGTTCAAAAACGCCGAACATCTTTTCGGGCAGAGGGATTTTGGGTATGCCAAAGTGATAATAAAGCCCTGCCTGTGCGCCCCAGCAGATGTGGAAGGTGGAATGAACGTGTGTTTTTGTCCACTCGAAAATCTCCTTAAGCTCTTCCCAATACTCGACTTCTTCAAACTCGAGCATTTCAACAGGCGCACCTGTAATGATCATGCCGTCGAACTTTTTGTGCTTAACCTGGTCAAAAGTCTTATAGAACGAGAATAAATGCTCTTTCGAGGTGTTCTTCGACTCGTGGCTGGCGGTGTGGATAAACTCAACCTCGACCTGTAAGGGGGTGTTACCGATAAGGCGTGCAAGCTGAGTTTCGGTGTCGACTTTAGTCGGCATCAGGTTCAAAAGCAAAATCTTCAAGGGGCGAATGTCCTGAGTCATCGCCCTTGTTTCGGTCATTACAAAAATATTCTCATCGGCCAGCGTTTTTGCCGCCGGCAAGCTGTTGGGAATTTTAATCGGCATTATTATCTCCTGTAAAGTTTAGTTTTATACGGTTTCAAGTGCCTGTGCAAGGTCGGCAATCAGGTCGTCAGCCGACTCGATACCGCAGGAAAGGCGAACCAAATCGGGCGAAACGCCTGCAGCTTCAAGCTCGGCGTCGCTCATCTGACGGTGGGTTGCGCTTGCAGGGTGCAAGCAACAGGTTCTTGCGTCGGCAACGTGGGTTTCAATCGCGCAAAGCTTAAGCTCTTTCATGAAGGCTTCTGCGGCCTTTCTGCCGCCCTTAACGCCAAAGCTTACAACACCGCACGAGCCCTTGGGCAAATACTTTTCGGCCAAAGCATAGTCCTCATCGCCCTCAAGGTTGGGATATTTAACCCAAGCAATCTTTTCGTGGTTTTTAAGGAAGGTTGCAACTGCCAAGCCGTTTTCGCAGTGGCGTGCCATTCTTACGTGCAGGCTTTCAAGGCCGAGGTTAAGTAAGAATGCGCTCTGAGGGGCAGGTGTGCAGCCAAAGTCACGCATAAGCTGTGCTGTTGCCTTGGTGATGAATGCGCCCTCTTTACCAAAGCGTTCGCAATAGGTAATTCCGTGGTAGCTGTCATCGGGTGTGGTGAGGCCGGGGAACTTGTCTTTATATGCCATCCAGTCGAATTTGCCCGAATCGACAATACAGCCGCCTACTGCGGCACCGTGACCGTCCATATACTTGGTGGTCGAGTGGGTGACGATGTCAGCGCCGAACTCGAACGGGCGGCAGTTAACAGGGGTTGCAAAGGTGTTATCAACGATCATGGGCACGCCGTGTGCGTGTGCAGCGTTTGCAAAGCGCTCGATGTCTAAAACACGAAGTGCAGGGTTAGCAATAGTCTCGCCAAAAACGGCCTTGGTGTTGGGCTTGAATGCGGCCTCAAGCTCCTCGTCGGTGCAGTCGGGTGCAACAAAGGTGAAGTCGATGCCCATTTTTCTCATCGTTACGTTAAAGAGATTAAACGTACCGCCATATACAGCGGAAACAGAAACGATGTGGTCACCTGCGTTTGCAATGTTAAAGGTTGCAAAGAAGTTAGCCGCCTGGCCGCTTGATGTGAGCATTGCGGCAGTACCGCCTTCAAGCTCGCAAATCTTTTTGGCAACAAAGTCGCAGGTGGGGTTTTGAAGACGTGAGTAGAAATAGCCTTCTGCTTCAAGGTCGAAAAGCTTGCCCATGTCCTCGCTGGTCGAGTATTTAAAAGTGGTGGACTGAATTATGGGGATCTGTCTGGGCTCACCGTTGCCGGGGGTATAACCGCCCTGAACGCAGGTAGTCTCAATCTTTCTTTTGCTCATTTTGTTACCTCTTTTACTATAAAGTAATTTATTGTTTTATGTCAGTTTTTAAACTGTCTGTCTCCAACCATAGGGGTCAGCCTTTTTGCCCCACTGAATGCCGGTGATCTCATCATAGAGCTTCTGTGTAAGCTCGCCGATGCCGCCGTCGCCAATGGTGAATACGTCGTCCTTATATCTTAACTTGCCAACGGGCGAAACAACTGCAGCGGTACCTGTGCCGAAAACTTCTTCAAGGGTGCCGTTGTGTGCAGCTTCAACCAATTCGTCAACAGAAATCTTTCTTTCTTCAACCTCATAACCCCAGTCGCGGCAAAGCTTAAGTACCGAGTTTCTGGTGATACCGGGGAGGATAGAGCCGTTGAGCGCAGGGGTAACGATCTTGCCCGAAATTTTGAAGACAATGTTCATAGCGCCAACTTCTTCAATATACTTTCTTTCAACACCGTCAAGCCACAAAACCTGGCTGTAACCGCCATCGTGAGCCTTAACCTGTGCTGCCAACGAAGCTGCATAGTTACCGCCGGTCTTAGCATAGCCGATACCGCCCTTAACTGCACGAACGTATTCGTCCTCGATCCAGATGCCGACAGGTGCCAAGCCGCTTGCATAGTAAGCACCCGAAGGAGAAAGAATTACCATGAACAAATAAGTCTTAGAGGGGGCAACGCCCAAGAAGTTATCGGTTGCGATAACAAAGGGACGGATATAAAGGCTGGTGCCTGCTTCTTCGGGTACCCAATCTCTGTCAACGTCTACAACAGCCTTAACAGCCTGAACAAAGTCTTCCTCGGGAATCTGGGGAATGCAAAGACGGTCGTTCGAAGCGTTTGCACGCTGAGCGTTCATTTCGGGTCTGAAGAGGTAAACCTGACCGTCCTCGCCCTTATAGGCCTTCAAGCCTTCAAACATTTCCTGTCCGTAATGGAACACCATGGAAGCGGGAGACAAAGAGATGTTTTCAAACGGTACGACTCTGGGGTCGAACCAACCCTTGCCCTCTTCATAGTTCATTACAAACATGTGGTCGGTAAAAATGTGGCCAAAGCCCAAAGGTGCGCCTTTTTCGGGCTTTGCCTTGGGATTGGTTGTCTTTTCAATTCTTATGTTAAGCATAATATTCAACCTCCAAAAAAAGAGAATTAGTTTTTAAATGCCAAGTGTGAAACAAGCGGGATAAATCACGGCTTATTTCACACTATCACATTTTTTAAATTATATCAAGTGCTTTAGCCGATATAGTTATATCCTGCTTCAATAGCCTTAAGGTTAAGGTCCAAAAGCTCGGCACGCTTTGCCGAAACAACCTTTTTAAGCGAGTCAACCATGTTGTCAAACGAAACAACGCCTGCCTCTTTAATAACCTTGCCAACCATGATCATGTTTGCAAGGGTGGGAATACCCAAATCCTTAGCCATCTGTGTAGCGGGAATGTAGTAAGCCTCAACGTCGTCACGGGTAAGCTTTCTGGTAATAAGGGTAGAGTCTACGAATACCTTAGCGCCCTTTGCTGCTGCCGATTCATACTTATCAAGCGAGGGAAGGTTCATAACCATCAAAACGTCGGGTGTGGAAACGATGGGAGAGCCAACGGGTGTATCGCTGATGATTACCGAGCAGTTAGCTGTACCGCCGCGCATTTCGGGGCCATAGGAAGGAAGCCATGAGATCTCCTTTTCCTCTAAAAGTCCCTTGTAAGCCAAAAACTTACCTGCGAACAAAACGCCCTGTCCGCCAAAGCCTGCAATAAGGATGTTGTTGGTTGCCATAATTACTTTTCCTCCTTTACAGCGCTTCTGTCCTTATAAACACCCAAAGGATAGTAAGGAAGCATATCGCTTTCGATCCATTCAAGTGCCTTCTTGGGTGTCATGCCCCAGTTTGTCGGGCAAGAGGAAACAACTTCGATAAGCGAGAAGCCCTTGCCATTGATCTGGTTTTCAAATGCCTTTTTAATAGCCTTCTTAGCAGCCTTAACGTTTTTAACGTTGTTAACTGCAACTCTTTCAATATACTCGGGGCCGTCGAGTGCCGAGAGCATTTCACTTACCTTAATGGGGAAGCCGACGGTCTTAACGTCTCTGCCATAGGGCGAGGTCTGAGTAACCTGACCGGGCAAGGATGTGGGAGCCATCTGTCCGCCTGTCATGCCGTAGATTGCGTTGTTAACAAAGATTACGGTGATGTTTTCGTTTCTGGTTGCGGCGTGAACGGTTTCAGCCATACCGATAGAAGCAAGGTCACCGTCGCCCTGATATGTAAAGATGATGTTTTCGGGCAAAGCTCTCTTAAGTCCTGTTGCAACAGCGGGTGCACGGCCGTGTGCCGCCTCTACCATGTCGCAGGAGAAATAGTTATATGCCATTACCGAGCAGCCAACGGGCGCAACGCCAATGGTCTTGCCCAAAACGCCAAGCTCGTCAATAGCTTCGGCAACAAGGCGGTGGATTATACCGTGTGTGCAACCGGGGCAATAATGGAATCCAACATCAGATAATGCATGAGGTTTTTCAAATACAATACTCATAATTCCTATCCTCCCTCTTACAATTTCTTGGACATTTCCACGATTTTATCGAGAATTTCCTGCGGAACCGGTACAACCCCGCCGGTTCTTCCGTAAAATTCTACCGGACACTGACCGTTTACTGCCAGTTTTACATCGTAAACCATTTGTCCCATACTCATTTCAACTGCCAAA
>JAZSPX010000064.1:0-21433 GCA_045537675.1 Candidatus Faeciplasma sp.
CCACCATATTATTGAGGGCACGTTTAAAAGTTTAGCAAGAAGCCTTAAGCAAGCTGTTAAGATTGACAAGGAAGCAGAAAACGAGATACCCTCGACAAAGGGAGTGTTATAAACAAGATGAGTTATATTGCGATTATTGACTATGGCGTGGGAAACCTTTTCTCGCTGGCATCGAGCCTTAAAGCAGTTGGTGCCGAGGCGATCGTTACGGGCGACCCCGACAAGATTAGAAAAGCCGACAAGTTGATTTTGCCCGGCGTTGGTGCATTTGAGGATGCGGCGAAGAAGCTTAAAGCCTCGGGTCTTGATGAGGTTATTAAAGAGGAGGCGGCAAGCGGCAAGCCTTTGATGGGCATTTGCCTTGGCATGCAGCTTTTGTTTGAAAGAAGCTATGAGTTCGGCGTTTTTGAAGGGCTTGGGCTTATCGGCGGCGAGATAAGAGCGATTTCGGACTATGCGCCGAAGGAGCTTAAAATCCCTCACATTGGCTGGAACAGACTGGATTTGACAAAGGAAGACTGCCCTATTTTTAAATATTTAAAGGGCGGCGAATTTGTTTATTTCGTTCATTCCTTCTTTGGCACAGGTTGCGAGGCTGACACTGCGGCGACCACCGAATATGGCTGTGTTTTGACAGCGGCTGTTGCAAAGGGCAACGTTTACGGCTGTCAGTTCCACCCTGAAAAGAGCGGAGAAGTTGGCCTTAAGATTTTGAAGGCATTCAGCGAGATTTGATTAATTATGGCGGCAGTGACTGAAATGTGTTTTTCGGTCAGATTAAGACTGTTGCTTGCGCCGACGTCGGCGGGCGCGCCTGCGAAGCAGGCTGTGCCGGCGGTGGAGGCGCTTATGAGATGGAGGAAAAATGAAGATATATCCTGCGATTGACATAATCGACGGTGAAGCTGTTCGCCTTTACAAGGGTGATTATGACCAAAAAACTGTTTATGGCGACCCGTGTGAAATTGCAAAAAAATTTAAGGCGGCAGGTGCTTTGCAAATGCACGTTGTGGACCTTGAAGGTGCGAAAACAGGCGGTACACCGAACATTGAGACGGTTAAGAAGATTATTGAAGTGACCGACATGTTTATTGAGCTTGGCGGCGGAATACGCTCGATGGAAGTGATTGACGCCTACCTTGAAGCAGGGGTATCGAGAGTGATTTTGGGCACCGCTGCTGTAAAGGACAAGACCTTGCTTAAGGAATCTGTTAAGAAGCATGGCGAAAAGATTGCGGTTGGCGCTGATATTCTGGACGGCATGGTCAGAATTAACGGCTGGCTTGAAAATGCGGGCGTAACTTTAGAAGAATTTTTAAGCGAAATGCAGGATATTGGCGTTAAGACTGTTATTTGCACGGATATTTCGAAAGACGGTGCAATGCAGGGCACAAACCGCGAGCTTTACAAAAAGCTTGCAAGCGAATATAATATTGACATTATTGCATCGGGCGGTGTATCCTCGATCGAAGATATCAAGGCCTTGAGTGAAATGGGGCTTTACGGTGCGATTGTGGGCAAGGCTTACTATACGGGAGCTATTGACCTTGAAAAAGCTATTGAGGTGGCAAAATGATAACAAAAAGAATTATCCCCTGCCTGGACGTTAAGAACGGCAGGGTTGTTAAGGGCACAAACTTTTTGGGGCTTAACGACGTTAGTGACCCTGTGAGCTTAGCTGAGTATTATTCCTCGGCGGGAGCAGACGAGCTTGTGTTTTATGATATTACGGCATCGAGTGAAGGCAGAAAGCTTTTTTGCGACGTTTTGGAGCAGGTAGCCTCGAAGATATTTATACCTTTGACAGTCGGCGGAGGAATTAACTCGGTTGACGACTTTGCAAGGGTTTTGGGGTGCGGTGCCGACAAGGTAAGCGTGAACTCGGGGGCTTTGGCAAACCCGAAGATCATTAACGAGGCTGCAAGGCTTTACGGCTCGCAGTGTGTGGTTTTAAGCGTTGACGCAAAGCGTGTTGACGGCAAATTTAAGGTGTTTGCCAAGGGTGGCAGAGTTGACACAGGACTTGATATGCTTGAATGGATTAAGCAGGGTGTTGACTTTGGTGCTGGCGAGATAGTTCTTAACTCGATTGACACAGACGGCGTTAAACAAGGCTTCGACCTTGAGATGCTTGAGGCTGTTACAAACATTGTGAGCGTGCCTGTTATTGCATCGGGCGGCGCAGGAAAGATTGAGGACTTTATAACGCTGTTCAACTCGAACCCGAAGGTTGACGCAGGTTTAGCGGCTTCTATCTTCCACTTTGGCGAGGTTAAGATCAATGACCTTAAGCGTGAGCTTATTAAAAACGGAATTAACGCAAGAATTTAAACAGATAGGTGACGAATTATGATTAACATTAACGAACTTAAGTTTGACGATAAGGGACTTATACCTGCGATTGTTGTTGACGCAAAGACAAAGGAAGTTCTGACCTTGGCTTATATGAACGAAGAAAGCCTTAAGATCTCTTTGGAAAAGAAGCTTACCTGCTTTTGGTCAAGATCTCGAAACGAGCTTTGGCTTAAAGGCGAAACAAGCGGCAACTATCAGCATATAGTAAGTATATCAGCAGACTGTGACAAGGACGCTTTGGTTGTTGAAGTTATTAAGGACGGCCCTGCCTGCCACACAGGCGAGGAAACCTGCTTCTATAACACAATTTTAGAGGCTGAGGAAGAACAGTTTACATATGACGGCTTATATGAGCTGATTAAGGGCAGAAAGCTTGACAAGAAGGAAGGCTCTTACACCACATACCTCTTTGAAAAGGGACTTGACAAGATTTTAAAGAAGGTTGGCGAGGAATGCACCGAGGTTATTATTGGTGCGAAGGCACAGGACAGAGCCGAAACGGTTTATGAGATTGCTGACCTTATTTATCATCTGACTGTTTTGATGGTTGAGGCTGATATTTCGATTGATGACATTACAAACGAGCTTGCTTCGCGTCATGTAATTGACAAGAAGGTTAAGCAGGAAAAAATGGGCGGCGAGGTAAGATGATCAAGCAGAATCTGCACACTCATTCTATATTCAGCGACGGCGACAACACTTTGGAAGAAATGGCTCTTGCGGCAATAAGCAAGGGCTTTTCGTCTTTAGGATTCTCGGATCACAGCGCAATTGCGGGCTGTGAGGACTGGTGTATGCCGATTGACAAATATCGTGAATATTTTTTGGAATGTAAAAGAATTAAGGAAAAATATAAGGGCGAGCTTGATATATTCATTGGGCTTGAGATGGACGTTTTGAGCGAAAGGTGCGAATATGGGCTTGACTATGCCATCGGCTCGTGCCACCACGTTGTTAAAAACGGCAAACGGATTTGCATTGACGACACGGTAGACGAATTTGTGAACGGTGTTAATGAATGCTTTGGCGGTGATGCGCTTGCGCTTTGTGAGGCATATTATGAAAGTGTTGGAGAAGTGGCAAAGCGTGACGATTTGGATATCGTCGGGCATTTGGACCTTATAACGAAATTTGTTGAGGTCTGCCCGGGGATTGTTGATGTGACCGCAAAAAGATTTATTGAAGCCGAGGACAGGGCGATTGAAGCGCTTGTTAACGCCGGCAAGATTTTTGAAATTAACACGGGCGCTATGGCAAGAGGAAAACGCACCTTCCCCTACCCAAGCCAAAGGGCGCTGAAAAAAATTGCTAAGCTTGGCGGTAAGATAACGGTGTCGTCGGACTGCCACAACAAAGAGTTTTTGGACTGTTGTTTTGACGAATGCGAAGCTGTTGCCAGAGAATGTGGATTTGACGAGATTTATTATCTTTCGAAAGATGGGTTTAAGGCACGCAAGCTTTAACTTTTCTTGACAATTAAGCGGCAAAGCTGTATTATATAATAAGATGTCAAACTAAAACTCTATTAAAAAGAAACGGAGGATTATTTATGTGTGGCATTATTGGTTACAGCGGAAGTTATGATGCCAAGGAACGTGTTATTCACGGACTGATGGCACTTGAATACAGAGGATATGATTCGGCGGGAATTGCGGCATTCACCGAAAACGGCGTTGAAGTTATTAAGACGATGGGCAGAGTTCAGGCTTTGGCTGACAAGATTGACGCCTTGGGCGGAATTGAGTCGGGCTGCGGAATCGGACACACAAGATGGGCGACACACGGCGCACCGAGCGACACGAACTCGCACCCTCACCGAATCGGCAAGGTGACTTTGGTTCATAACGGAATTATTGAAAACTATAAAGAGCTTAAAGAAAAGCTTGTTGAAAAAGAAGTTGTGTTTGTAACACAGACCGACACCGAGGTTGGCGCAGGCGTGATCAACCAGTATTACGCTTTGACCCGTGACCCTGTTGCGGCAATAAGATGTGCGATGGACGAAATTACAGGTTCTTATGCATTCGGAATTTTGTTTGACGACGTGCCAGACAGGATTTATGCTGCTAAAAAAGACAGCCCGCTTATTATCGGCATTGCCGAGGACGGCGGATTTATCGCATCGGACATTTCGGCTATTTTGAAGTATACTAAAAACTATATGACCCTTTCGGACGGAGAGGTTGCTATTATCGACGGAAATAATATTACTGTTTATGACAAGAACGGTGACAAGACCCAAAAAGACGTTTTAACAGCTACCTGGGATGCGGCAACTGCAGAAAAGGGCGGATATGCGCACTTTATGCTGAAGGAAATTCACGAAGAGCCTGAAGCTATCAGAAAAACCTTAAGTCCAAGATATAAGGACGGAATTATCAGCTTCGAGTCGGACGGGATTTATGACGAGGACTTTAAGGCTATCAAGTCGTTAAGGATTGTTGCTTGCGGCACTGCAATGCACGCAGGACTTTATGCAAAATATTTGATTGAAAAGCTGGCACGTGTGCCGGTAACTGTTGAGACAGCCTCGGAATATAGATATGAGGACCCGATCGTGGGCGAGGGTGACACAGTTTTGATCATTTCTCAGTCGGGCGAAACGGCAGACTCAAGAGAGGCATTAAGAATGTCGAAGGAGCGCGGCGCTAAGACTTTAGCACTTGTCAACGTTATATCCTCGACCATTGCAAGAGAAGCTGACAGAGTTATTTATACATATGCAGGACCCGAGATTTCGGTTTGCTCGACAAAGGCGTATACTGTGCAGGTTGCAACGCTTTGTGCGTTTGCATTCCAGCTTGCTTACCACACAGGCAAGATCACAAAAGAGCAGCTTGAAGAATATTCGCGCGTGTTGATGTCGAAGCTTGGCGAGGTTATTAACGAGATTTTATCTGACGAGCCGAAGCTTGCAGACATTGCAAACGAGCTTTATAAGTATGATGATATTTTCTTTATCGGCAGAGGAATTGACAGCTTTATCGTTACCGAAGCCTCGCTGAAGCTGAAGGAAATTTCATATATCCACTCTGAAGCGTATGCCGCAGGCGAGCTTAAGCACGGCACGATTTCGCTTATTACAGAGGATACACCCGTGGCGGCACTTGCAACTGTTCCCGAGCTTTATGAAAAGACGAGAAGCAACATTTGCGAGGTTGCAACACGAGGCGGCAAGGTATTTTTGGTTTGCGGACCCGACTACCCTGCTGATTCGAGCATTTTGTATGAATACCGCCTGCCTGAAATTAACAGACTTTTCATGGGAATTGCTGCGGCAACCGCTTATCAGCTGTTTGCTTACCATGTGGCTGTTTTGCGCGGCTGCGATATTGATAAACCGAGAAACTTAGCAAAATCGGTTACAGTAGAATGAGAAAAAATAAAGAGGTAGTTTAAAATGAGCAAAGGTAAAGTTTATAAAAAGAAGAGCAAGTTGGGTGGAAACATTTTTGTTATTTTAGGTATTGTTCTGGCATTACTTATTCTTGCAACTGTTATTTTCACTTCAATCGATAACTCGAAGTATAACGGTCTGATGGAAGATTATTATGAATTCACTTACGGTGAAAAGAAGAACATTAAGCTTACAAAAATGCAGGACCCCAACACCGGCATGATTTTATATTCGGATAATGAGTATGCTTATTATGTTGAAGATGACATTATTTACGACACAAGCAGAACAGACGCCGAAGTTGAAGGCTTTAAAGCAAAGGTTACAGAGCTTAGTGCTGACTTTGGCGAAGTTACCACCGCTAACTATGCGGAATATATTGACGGCAAGGATTTCTCGAAGGAATATGCTTACGTTCAGCTTGCTGCAACCTATGACGGCGTTTTGGGAAGCAAGGACGTTGCTGCAGAAAAGATTGCCGCACTTATTGATGCTTTGAACGAAGAATATAATATTTGCGGATTGTATGTGAATTACAGCGACTCTGAAACATTCTATTATGCTTCTGTTGACGTAACAAACAGAACAGCTGTAACGCTTGACGCCATTAAGGAAACCATTGGCGAGTTTGAAATGTCTGCAGTGGAAACCGAGGATGAAACCGAAGACGAAGCTGAGGCTGAAACCGAAAACGTTGAAGGCGAAGAAGCTGCTGAATAAGCAAAGCCTTGACACAAAAAAGTTTTAGCGCTGTATTGACATAAAGCATTAAAATTAGTATAATCGTTAAGTAAGCATCGTAATATACTTACGGTGCTTATTTTATTTGTAAACCCAATCAGAAAGGACTGACTGAAATGAGCAAGCTTATTATACCGCAGGGTTATACCTCCAGCCTTACGGCATATGAAACACAAACGGCAATCGGACTTATTAAGAGGAGCTTTGAGCTGAATTTGTGTCAGTCGCTCAATTTAAAGCGTGCGTCTGCTCCCCTCTTTGTTGACGGAACAAGAGGCTTGAATGACGACCTGAACGGTTATGAAAGACCCGTTGCATTCGACCTTTTGGAAACAGGCGGAAATGTTGAAGTTGTGCATTCTTTAGCAAAGTGGAAGAGAATGGCGCTTAAAGAATATGGTTTCCACGTTGGCGAAGGACTTTATACAGACATGAACGCAATTAGGCGTGACGAGGAGATGGATAACCTTCACTCGGTTTATGTTGACCAGTGGGACTGGGAAAGAATTATTACCAAAGAGGACAGGAACTTAGAGTTCTTGAAGGATATAGTTAAAAAGATCGTTGACGCTATCTGCGACACGCAGGAGCTTGTTTTGAAGGTTTACCCGAACGTTAAGTGCAAGCTTTCGCGTGAGGTCAAGTTTGTGACAACGCAGGAGCTTGAGGATATGTACCCTGACCTCACCTCGAAGGAAAGAGAAAACGCAATTGTTAAAGAACACAAGACCGTTTTTATTATGCAGATTGGCGACAAGCTTAAATCGGGCAACAAGCACGACGGCAGAGCCCCTGACTATGACGACTGGAGCCTGAACGGCGACATTATGTTCTGGAACGAGACCTTGGGCAGCGCACTTGAAATATCCTCGATGGGAATAAGAGTTGATGCCGAGGCTTTGAAGACCCAGCTTAAAAAGGCAGAGTGCGAATGGCGCTCGGGTCTTGAATTCCACAAAAAGCTTATTAACGGCGAATTGCCGCTTACGATTGGCGGCGGTATCGGACAGTCGAGACTTTGCATGCTGCTTTTGGGCAAGGCCCACATTGGCGAGGTGCAGGTTTCGGTATGGGATAAAGAAACCATTGAAGGCTGTAAGGCTGCCGGAATAAAACTTTTGTAAAATAAAAAAATATTCTTGAAAAGATGACCCTATGGTGATATACTGTTACCATAGGGAATATTTTTTTACCTTTGAAAGGCTTGGTGAACACTAATTATGGCAGAAATGACTGCAAACACTCAGACACAGGAAGAAATCCATTTGGTGGATATGTTATATCCCTCGGAAGAGAAAAAGCGTTTGTGCTTGGACAGAGCGCAGGAGATCTCGAAGCTTCCGCAGGATTACGTTACTAACTTAGAGCTTGAGATGCTCTCCCGTCTGATTTGCCCCGAAAATTCTTTGAACGCACTTAGAATCTTCACTCAGATGACAACTGATAAGGACGTTTTAAACTATCGCTTGGACATTTTAGAGGACTTTTTGAACGTGCCCGCACTTGAAGCTGTTTTGTATGAAAACGTGCATAAGCTTTATATTAACGAACACGTTAACATTCAAAAGCTTGGTTTGGCTGACAGCTTTTATGCTTTGAACACAAGACTTAACTCGTTGAAGACGTTTATTGAATGTATTACAAAGTGCCACGAATTCTGCCAGAAGTTCCAGGATAAGTTTAAGTCGGAAGCACTTAAGAACTTGGTTAAATATTTTGCTTCTGTTTTCAATTCGGAATATTTTGATGAAGTTAAGCGCGAGACTGACGAATGCCTTAAGATTTTGGCAAAGGGTGTTAAGAGCGTTACCGTTGGCATTAACTTCGACGATATGATGCGCCCTTATGAAGCTATGCTTTTGTCGGTTTCTACTGACCTTATTAAGAAAAAGGGCAGATTTGACTGGATATTCAAGCACATTGACACGAGTGCAACAAGAGCGATTGGCAGAACACACTCGCTTTATAACGAAAACGGCGGTACCAACGATATTGAAGCTCCCCTCTTTAGAGAGCTTAAGGAGATAAACTCGGAATATATTTCTCACCTTGACACAGCTATAAGAGCTTACTTTAAGAAATCGACTGAGGATATTTTGACCTTTGAAAGCCAGATGAGCTTCTATATTGGTGCAAAGCGTTTGGTTGAAGCTGTAAGAAGCCGCGGCCTTAACATGTGCAGACCCGAATATATGCCCATGGAAGACAGATTTATGGACGCAAGCGAAGTGTTTGACCTTTCGTTCTATATTCAGATGGTTGGTTCGGACCCGATGGCAAGCTTGAAGGGCAAGATTATTACCAACGACTGTACGTTTAACGACGACGGCAGATTCTATGTTCTGACAGGTGCTAACAACGGCGGTAAGACTACATATACAAGAGCTATCGGTATTATTCAAGTGTTGGCACAGGCAGGTATTTACGTTCCTGCGGCCTCTTGCAAGATTAGCCCTGTTGACTTTATTTACACTCACTTCCCGAAGGAAGAAGAGGTTGGTTTAAACACCTCACGCTTTACACAGGAATGCAAGCAGTTTAAGGAAACCGTTGACACTGCAACCAGACACAGCATGCTTCTTTTGAACGAGTCGATTCAGTCGACCACACCCACTGAATGTGTTTATATTGCAACAGAGCTTACTAAGATATTCAGATGTGTTGGCGTGAGAGGCGTTTATGCTACTCACCTTTTGGAATTGGCAAGAAGCCTTGACCATTTGAACGAAACTGTTGAGGGTGACACCAAGCTTGTAAGCTTGATTACGACCGTTGACACAACTGACGATAACAGACGTTTGTATAGAATCGAGCGTCAGGCTCCTCAGGAATTCGGATATGCAAGAACGATTTATGAAAAGTTCGGCGTATCGTTCGAGGAAGTTAAGAGACGTCAGGGAAAATAGGATAACAATAAAAGAACTCCCCTACCGACTGGTTGGGGAGTTTTCTGTGTAATTCGGTTTTAGCGGGGCGGTGGCCGACGTGCGCCGAAGGCGGCGTGGCGGAGGGGACCCGCTGCGCAGGCAGTGAAGCTGTGAGCAAATTGTTGACCGCTATTCGGGACAAACGTCACGGTTTGAAATATTCCGATTTTGGAACAAAACACGAGGCGAAGCCGAGTGAGGAATATTTGTATCGGCGGTGTAGGCAGTGAAGTTGTGAGCAAATTGTTGACCGCCGATTTTTAAGTGCGTTTTGCCCAGTTAATGGGCGGAATGCCGTTTTCCATAAAGAAAATGTTGACACGAGAGAACACCCTTGACCCGAAAAAGCCGTTGAACGCTGAAAGCGGGCTTGGGTGGGCAGACTCGAAAATGCCGTGAATGGGGTTTGTTATAAGGTTTTTCTTGCTTCGGGCGTTGGCGCCCCAAAGAATGAAAGCTACAGGCTCTTTCTTTTCGTTGAGCTTTTTAATTACTTCGTCGGTGAAAATTTCCCAGCCTTTGCCCTTGTGAGAGTTGGCCTGCCCCCTTCTTACGGTGAGGGCGGTGTTCATAAGCAGTATCCCCTGTCTGGCCCAGCCCGTAAGCTCGCCACAGTTAACGGGCGATATGCCAAGGTCGCTTTCAAGCTCTTTATAGATATTTTGCAAAGACGGGGGCAGGCGTGTCCCCTCTTTAACCGAGAAGGCAAGACCGTGTGCCTGCCCCGGCTCGTGATAGGGGTCCTGCCCGAGGATTACGGCCTTGACGCATGAATACGGCGTATATTTCAAAGCATTGAAAATATCGTACATATTGGGGTATATTGTCTGAGTGCGGTATTCCTCTTTTAAAAACTCACGGAGCTTAAGGTAATATTCTTTTTCGAACTCGCCCTTTAAAACTTCGTCCCAATCGTTACCAAGGTTAACCATTAGTGCAGCACCCCGTAAAGCGAGGAAACGACGACGGTAAGCACCATAAGCACTGCCAAGCCGATTACAAGAATTCGTGTGAATGTGTTCTTTTTCATTTTGCACCTCTTATAAAGAAAAATGCCGCCTGAAAAAATTCAGACGGCAGAGTTTTTTGTAATTAACCGAAGAAAGCGATGATGATGTTAACGATGAGAGTGATAACGAAGAATGCACCTACGCAGATCTTGGTAACAAGATCACGCTTAGCTTCCTTGGTGTTAGCACCGTTTCTGCCAAAGAAAGTATCGCTGTTGCCGCCGGAGATTGCTGCGTTAATACCGCTGTTGCGGGTATCGGTTGCCAAAACTACCAAAACGATTGCAACGCAAGCAAGAATCAAAAGGGCACCGCTGATAAAAAATACTACGTTCATTTATAATGTCCTCCAATTAAGATAAATTAACATTCCTATGGATTATACCACGAAAGATGACAAATTGCAATAGTTTATTTAAAACTTTTTGAATTAAAGGTGCCAGATGTCACGTGCATAGTCTTCAACAGCTCTGTCGGCCGAGAACACGCCTGCGTTTGCAATGTTCATTAACGACATTGACTGCCACTTAAGAAGGTCTTCGTAGGTTTTCGATGCATAAGCCTGTGCTTCTCTGTAAGAGTCGAAGTCTGCCAGAACCATGTAGGGGTCGTGATACTTCAAGGATTCAACGACGTCGTTGAACTTGCTGCCGTTAACACCAGCTTCAATTCTGTCTAAGGCTGCCTTGATGACAGGGTTAGAGCTGTAAAGATAGCCGGGAGTATAGCAGGACTTTCTTACATTGACTTCTTCGGCGGTCATACCGAAGTTGATGATGTTTTCCTTACCGACAACGTCACCGATTTCGATGTTAGCGCCGTCCTTAGTGCCCAAGGTTACGGCACCGTTTAACATGAGCTTCATGTTACCTGTACCCGAAGCCTCGGTACCGGCAAGCGAGATCTGCTCGGAGATTTCGGAAGCGGGCATCAAAAGCTCGGACAAGGAAACGTTGTAGTTTTCGAGGAATACGACACCCAACTTATCCTTGATCTTGGGATTGCGTCTTATTTCCTCGCCCAAGGACCAGATGAGCTTGATGATCTGCTTTGCGAGGTAGTAGCCGGGTGCTGCCTTTGCCGCAAAGATATAGGTCTTGGGGGTATAGTCGGCGTTGGGGTTATCGAGCAGGTAGTTATAGTCAGCCATGATGTTCAAAAGGTTTAAGTGCTGACGCTTATATTCGTGGAGACGCTTAACCTGAACGTCGAAGATGGTGTTGGGATTCAAAACGATGCCGCTCTGAGTCTTAACATATTTTGCGAAAGCGGTTTTATTCTTAAGCTTAATGTCTGCAAGCTTTCTTAAAACGTCTTCGTCGTTCTTGAAGGCTTCAAACTTCTTAAGCTCGCTTGCGTTCTTCATATAGCCCTTGCCGATGGTGGAATCTAACAACTTGCAAAGGCCGGGGTTGGACTGCAACAGCCAGCGGCGGTAAGCGATGCCGTTTGTGACATTCGTGAACTTTTCGGGGGTGTTTTCATATTCAAGTCTGAAAACATCGCTCTTGATGATTTCGGAGTGGATTTTGGAAACGCCGTTTACGCTGTGAGAAGCGGCAACGCAAAGGCGTGCCATGTGAACGGTGTTATCACGGATGATGGACATGGACTTAACTCTGCCCTCGTCGTGATACTTCTCCCAAAGTTCTTTACAGTAACGGTCGTTGATTTCAACGATGATAGAGAAAATTCTCGGTACAACGGACTGGAGAAGCTGAGAGCTCCATTTTTCCAAAGCCTCTGCCATTACGGTGTGGTTGGTGTAGGCAAAAGTCTTTGAAACGATTTCCCATGCATGATCCCAGCTGTAACCGCAGTCGTCCAAAAGGACACGCATAAGCTCGGGAATAGCGAGAGTGGGGTGAGTATCGTTGATCTGAATGGCAACCTTGTCTGCAAGGTTATCAAGTGTGCCATAGGTCTTCATGTGGTGGTTGACAATGTCGCCGACGGAAGCGGCACACATGAAGTACTGCTGGCGCAGACGAAGGCTCTTACCCTCGAGATGGTTGTCGTTAGGGTACAATACCTTGGAGATTGCCTGAGCGACGATGTTCTGTCCCAAAGCTTTTTCATAGTTGCCCGAGTTGAACATGTTCATGTCGAACGAAGGGCAGACTGCCTTCCAAAGGCGGAGCTTGGAAACAGCCTCGGAGCCGTAGCCCGAAACGAACATATCGTAGGGTACGGCGTTAACGGTTGTATAGTTTTCGTGTGTTACGTGGTGGTGGTGCTTATCCCAATATTCGCGGATGTTACCGTCGAAGTGAATTTCAATCTGGTGTTCGGGACGGGGAACGAGCCAGCAGCTGCCGCCGGGAAGCCAGTTATCGGGAAGCTCGACCTGCCAGCCGTCTTCAATCTTCTGGCAGAAGATACCGTATTCATAAAGAATAGAGTAGCCTGTTGCGGGGTAACCGTCGGTAGCAAGGCCGTCGAGATAGCAGGCAGCAAGTCTGCCAAGACCGCCGTTACCAAGACCTGCGTCGGGTTCCTGCTCGTAAAGAGCCTTAAGGCTTACGCCCATGTCTTTAAGAGCTGCTTCTGCTATGTTGGTAAGTTCTAAGTTATAAAGGTTTGTCTTTAAAGAACGGCCCATTAAGAATTCCATGGAGATGTAGTAGATTTGCTTCTGCCCCTCGGAATGGACCTTGTTTGTGAAGCGGCGGCGCTTTTCGCGAAGCTCGTTTACGATGATGGTTGACAACGCTTCGTAAATCTGTCTGTCAGAGGCAGATTCTTCGGATACGTTATGGTTTTCCTGAAGGATTCTTGCGATTTCCGCTTTTAACGATTCCTTCGTATACTTCTTGTTTGGCATGATATATAACACTCCTAATAGTAATTGGATGTAAACTCAACATTCCTATTATAGTATTTTGCATTTAGTGTGTCAATAACCACATTATACAAAAAAAGTCCCGCAAAGTGCCTTCGCTTTGCGGGTTTTGAGCTTTATTATATTAAAATATTAATCGTCTACATCAAAATTTTCAAGAACTGATTTTTTAGCCTCGGGCTTCGAGTCGCCGTGGCGAACGAAAATCATGGTGACGATTGCAAGTGCCGAGAACACAACAGCATAGGGGAACAATGCGTCGTAGCCAAGGCCGAAGCCGACGCTGAGACCGAGGATTTCGGATTTGCTGATGACAAGCGCCGACAAGAACGGTGTGACAATTTGAGCCGACATTGAGAAAGCGTAATAATAGCCTGTGAACTTGCCGACATCGGAGCCTGTGCACATTTCGACAACCATGGGGAACGAGTTGACGTTGATTGCCGCCCAGCCAATTCCAACAAGGCCAAAGATGATGTACATGAGCACGCTGACCTCGTTCAAGAAGAACATGACGCCGTAGCAGACTGTCATTAAGGCAACGCCGAAGATGATAGTTTTCTTTCGGCCAAGCTTGCTTGAAATTGTGCCCAGAGGAATGAATGCGACGATTGCAACAACTGTTGCAACGGTTAAGTAAAGCGAGGAATCGCCGGCATCGACGTGGAACTTGTTTTCGAAATAGCGGGAGAACGAGGTGGTAACACCGTTATAGGCAGTGAACCACAGGAAAACAGACAAAAGAATGAAGATCAAGCTCTTTTTAACCTCACGCGGGAGCTTTTGGGCAGAGGTTGCAGGCGTGTCTTCGGTATCTTCAGCCATTTCGTGTGCTGTTTCAGCAACGACCTTGTTTTCGTTAACGGTGAATACCATTATGAGGACGGTTATGAGCATAAACGCCGCAACGACCGTGAAAATGGGAACAAAGCTGCCATAGACGAGCTTGCCGTCGGCCCCTTCGGTGCTGGTGACGATGAACATCATTATAATGGTGGAGAAAATGCCGCCGACATAGCCAACGAGATTAATTATTGCGTTACCCTTAGAGCGAAGGGGCTTGGGGGTAACGTCGGGCATGTAGGCTGCGGTGGGCGAGCGGTAAACGCTCATGGTAACAAGCAAAAGCATTAAGCAGACAAAGAAGCCTGCAAAGCTGTGAGTCTCGGTGAAGATGCACATTACTACCATTAAAATAACGGCGGCAACGGTGCCGAAGAGTATGTAGGGGGTGCGCTTGCCAAGGCGTGATTTTGTTTTGTCAGAAAGCATGCCGAAAAGCGGGAGCATGAATACTGCCAGAATGTTATCTATCGACATAATGGCGTTGGTCATTAAGGTTGACCTGCCGAAGTGGTTTTCGAGGATAACGGGAATCATCTGGTCGTAGAACTGCCAGAAAGCAAGAACCGACATGAAAGCAAGTCCGATTAAAACGGTGCGCCTGGTGTTTAGTTTCATCATATTAACCTCCTTAAAAATGGGGGGATTTATGGAAATATTTTAGCATGATATGACGGTTTTTGTCAACAAAGGGCGGCGAGGCGGGTGGGTGGGAGCCGCCCGTGCGGATTTATGAAACGATAAGTTTTGCGGCAAGCTCGGGCAGCTCGCTTAAGTGCGCGATCTTTGGGGTGCCGGCAGGAACTTCACCGAAGCCGTAGCTTGCGTGGATAAACTTTGCGCCTGCTTCGCACGCTGAGTTATAGTCACCCAAAGTGTCGCCCACGTAAACAACGTGGGTGAGGTCGTTGCGCGAAGCTGTAAGCGAGATGTTGTGGGCCTTAAGCTTTAAGGTGTTGCCCCAGCATTCAATGTCGTCGAAATATTCGCCTAAGCCGGAAAACTGTAAGAATGCTTCGATATAGCCCGACTGGCAGTTTGAAACGCAGGCGATAAACCAACCCTCCTGCTTAAGCTTTTGAAGGGTTTGCTCAAGCCCTTCATAAAGAGGGCCGCCGAATTTTGCGATGTACTCCCCTTCCACCTTTGTGCAATAGCGCATGATATCCTCTGCCTTTTCGGGGTCGAGTTTGTCAAAGAAAATGTGGGCGATTTCGTCCATAACCTTGCCCATTACCGACTGCATATCCTGCTTGGTGAGTTCAAGGTCATAGCCAAGCTGACTGAGCGCTATGTTAAACGACCTTGCCACACCCTCGGAGGAATCCCACAGGGTGCCGTCAAGGTCGAAAAGTATTCCTTTTTTGATAAGCATAAGCATATCTCCTTGCATTTTTTATCAATTAAGATTATACGACAACAGCAGGAATTTTTCAATATAGATTTTGTATTTAAACTTAGCAACTATTGACAGTATAATTAAAATAATTTATAATTTACACGTTAACGAATTTGAAAGAAGTGATGAAAATGCCGCCAAGAATGAGGCCGCAAGAAGTAAACAAGCAGTATCAGATTCCCAAGCCAAAAAGCATTAAAGAGGTTCCTTCTTACGTTTTAAAGCTTATTAAAACTTTCTTTGTCAGACTGTTTTACATTTATAAGCTTGTGTGGGAGGCAAGACCCTCGCTTTTGTTTGTGATGACGTTTATGTCGATTTTTAACGGTGTTTCGCCTGTTTTCGGTGCATACATCGGAGCAGAGGTTTTGAACACCTTAGCTTTGGCATTTACCGGTGAATTATCGAGCTTTGACCCGATTATTAGACTTTTGATAGTTAACTTTATCTATCTGTTTTTGATTAATATTATTAACCGAGTTTATAACATGGTAACCCGAATTTCGGGCGAAGTTGTTTCGAACCATATTAAAATGAAGATCGTCAACAAGGCTAAAGACGTTGACCTTGCAAGCTTTGACTCGCCTGAATTTTATGCAAAGCTTGAAAATGCGAACCGCGAGGCAGGCTCGCGCCCTGTTAACATTTTAAGCTCTACATTCTCGATGATAAGCTCTATCATCAGCATGGTAAGCTTTATTGTAATTCTGTTTGCAATAAGCCCTTGGGCACCGTTCATTATTGTTGTAATGTCGATTCCGATTACTATTGTAAACTTTGTTTTCAGAAACAAAAACGTTCAGTATATGTGGTGGAGATCTAAAGACAGACGCCAGATGAACTATTATTCGGACATTGTTGTTAACAAGGACCTTGTTAAGGAAGTTAAGCTGTTCGGACTTTCGGACACATTTATCGGCAGATATAAGCAGGTGTTCAAGAACTATTTTGCGGGCATTAAAAAGCTTATTATTGACGAAGGACTTTGGAGCATCGGTGCAACTGTTGTTTCGACTGCTGTTAACTGCGGATTGTTTATCTACATAGCGAAAATGGTGTTTGAAGGCATTTTGCAGGTCGGTGATTATTCGCTTTACACAGGTGCGCTTAACTCGATAAGCGGCGGTGTAACCTCGATTATAACAACGACTGCAACCATTTACGAGGGTACTCTGTTTATCAACAACATGATCTCTTACATGAACGAGAAGCCCCACGTTGTATCGACCTTGCCTGAACCCAGAAAGGTTGAGCGTCACGTTGGTCATACAATCGTTTTTGATCACGTATACTTTAAATATCCCGGCACAGAAAAGTATGTTTTGGAAGACGTTAATTTGACCATTAACGCCGGCGACACTGTTGTTATCGTGGGACTTAACGGCGCGGGTAAGACAACGCTTATTAAGCTTTTGACAAGACTTTATGACCCGAGTAAGGGCACGATTTACCTCGACGGACATGACATTAAGGAATATGACGTTGATGAGCTTTATAAGATGTACGGCATCATCTTCCAGGACTTCGGCAAGTATGCCATGAACGTGCGTGAGAACATTCAGTTCGGTCAGATTGATGCTGAGCATTCGCATGAAGCTGTTGCCGACGCTGCAGAAGCCGCCAACGCAACCGACTTTATCAGCCGCCTGCCCGACCAGTTTGAAACACCGCTTATGCGCTGGTTCGAGGAAAACGGTATTGAGCTTTCTATCGGTCAGTGGCAGAAGCTTGCGATTGCAAGAGCATTTTACAGCGACTCGGATATACTTATCTTAGATGAGCCTACCGCCTCGCTTGACCCGATGGCAGAGCAGGAAATATTCAACCAGTTTGATAACCTGCGCAAGGATAAGACGACGTTCTTTGTATCGCACAGACTTTCGAGTGCGACACAGGCAAACAAGATCGTTGTTTTGGAGCATGGCAAGATTATTGAAGTTGGCAACCACTCTCAGCTTATGAACCTTAAGGGTAAATATTACGAGCTGTTCTCGACACAGGCACAAAGATATATTACCCCTATTGACGAGCTGGACACTGTTGACAACCCGCATATGCCCCCTCAGCCCAACATGGCAGGCCAGTTGCCTGTAGGATAAAGATGTAGAATAATGCTTGATTTTTTAAATTTTGCATGATATAATGAAAATAAGAGAAATTTTTCTCAATTTTTAAAAGATTGGAGATCGTAACATGAACGTTAACATTACCGGTATGTACGAAAACCTTCCCAAGCTTGTTAAGATCATTCTTCAGATCTTCCTTGGCGGCTTGATCGCAGGTGTTTACAGAATCATCCGTTTTGCTGAAACCAAGAACGTTGTTACCCTTGTTGTTGGTATTCTTGTTCTTGTAACCGGCGTTGGCAACATGATCGCTTGGATCGTTGACCTTGTAACCGAGATTCTTTACAACAAGATTACAGTATTTGCTGCTTAATCTTAAAACAAAGACGTACAAAAGCGTGCTCTTTTTTGAAAGGGCACGCTTTTTGTTTTGTAAATGCTCTTGAAATATCGGCTGAATAGCGGTATAATTTATGTAATAACCCAAGGAGGAAAAAGGTTTATGGAATTTATGAACGACAATTTTTTACTTAGCAACGAAACCGCAATAAAGCTTTATCATAACTATGCCAAGCAGTGCCCGATTATTGATTATCACTGCCACATTAACCCGAAAGAAATTGCACTTGACAAGAAGTTTGAAAACGTTACGGAAATTTGGCTGGGCGGCGACCACTATAAGTGGAGAATGATACGTTCGAACGGGGTGCCCGAAAACGAGGTTACCGGAGACGCAAGCGACAGAATTAAGTTTCAGCGATTTGCCGAGGCTTTGCCCAGAGCTATCGGCAACCCGATGTATCATTGGACACACCTTGAGCTTAAGCGTTATTTCGGCTTTGACAAGCCCCTGAGCGCAGAAACTGCTGATGAAGCGTGGGAGGTTTGCAACCTTAAGCTTCAAGAAGATTCGATGAGCGCTAAGAACATCATCAAGAACTCGAACGTTGCAATGATTGGCACGACTGACGACCCGATTGACTCGCTTGAGTGGCACAAAAAGATTGCCGGGGACGGCGACTGTGCGGCAAAGGTTTTGCCCTCGTTCAGACCTGACAAGGCTGTTAACATTGAAAAGGCAGGCTTTAAGGAATATATTGCCCAGCTTAGCGACGTTTCGGGGATTGAGATCAAGACTGCAGAGGACGTTAAGAAGGCACTGACCTTAAGACTTGATTACTTCTGTGAAAACGGCTGTAAGGTGACCGACCACGGCTTGGACTATATGTGCTACTCGCCTGCTGAAAGTGACGAGGTTGAAGCAATCTTCACAAGAACCATGAACGGTGAAGCAGTAAGCCTTGCTGACGCTGACAAGTACAGAACAGCAATGCTTTTGCACCTCGGACGTGAATATGCAAAAAGAAACATTGTAATGCAGATTCATTATAACGTGCAGAGAAACACAAACACCGCAAAGTTTAATTCTATTGGCGCTGACACAGGCTTTGACTGCATTGCAACAAACGAATGCGGCAGAGCTGTTACTGGCTTTTTGAACGCCCTCGACAAGGACGGCCTGCTGCCAAAGACTATTCTTTACTCGTTGAACCCGAATGATAACGAGCTTTTGGGCACAGTTATCGGCTGTTTCCAGGGACCTGAGGCAAGAGGAAAGATTCAGCACGGCTCGGCTTGGTGGTTTAACGACACGAAATCGGGAATGGAAGCACAGCTTAAATCACTTGCAAACCTTTCGATTTTGGGCAACTTTGTCGGTATGCTTACCGACTCGAGAAGCTTCCTTTCTTACACAAGACACGAATATTTCAGAAGAATTCTTTGCAACCTTATCGGCACATGGGTTGAAAACGGCGAATACCCGAACGATGAAAAAATGCTTGGCGCACTTGTGACTGACATTTGCTATAACAACGCTAAAGAATACTTCGGGCTTTGATTAATATATAAAAAGCATCTCTTTAAAACAAGAGATGCTTTTTTATTGGTTATATTCTACCTTCGGTTTTAATTGACCATACGCCGTCGTTAGCGATGATAACGTGGTCGTATAGCCTTACGTTGAGTGTCTGAAGTATTGCCTGAATGCTTTTGGTAAGAGCTAAATCGTTCTGAGACGGGACGCAGCTGCCCAAAGGGTGGTTGTGTGACATGACACAGCCTGTGCAGCCGCTGGCTATAACCTCGGAAACGAGGGTGCGAATGCTTAGCACAACAGAAGACGGGTCGCCGCTTTTAATGGTGCGAACATTGATTACGTTGAAGTTTTTGTCTAAAAAAGCGATTATTACTACTTCTTTTTTAAGACCGTAATATTGGGTCGTGAAGAAGGCTTTTATTTCGCTCATGCAGGAAATTCTGCTGTTTTTATAGGACGATTTGGCATATTGCGAGCACATTTCGGGAATTAGCCTGATGAATGTTGCCGCTTTTTCGGTCATCTTCGGAACCTCTAACAAAGAGCTTAGCGAAGCGTCGAAGATACCGTCGAGCGAGTGGAACCTTTCAAGCAAATTGGAGGAACATTCCGCTACATTGTTCGCTGGCATTGAATAGAACAAAACAAGGTCCAAAACCTCGCGCTGGGTGAGCGACGACAAGCCGATTTCTTTAAATTTGGTTTTAAGCTGTGATTTATATTCATTTGCAGAAACCGCCAAGCACTATCACCTCTTTACAAAAGTTGTTATTTTAATTATTACAGAATGACAGGGTGTTGTCAAGATGGCAGACTTGACAAAAGCGCTTTGCTTTGAGATAATGATTAAAGTTAAAGGAGGCGAAAAGCATGGCGACCGAGAATGTTCACGCAGGGCACAGAAAGCGTTTGAAAGACAGGTTTTTAGCAAACGGACTTGATTCGTTTTTGCCTCATCAGATGCTTGAGCTGTTGCTTTTTTACTCTTTTCCAAGAGAGGATACAAACGTTTATGCTCACCGCCTTTTAAACAGGTTCGGTGACTTGCACAACGTGTTTAATGCAAGTGTTGAAGAGCTTTGCGAGGTTGACGGAATCGGCGAGCATACGGCTTTGCTTATTAAGATGATACCTCAGTTTTGTGACGTGTTTAACAGCGACACCGCCGAAAGAAAGAGCTTGAACACAGGGCGGGATATATGCAATTATTTCGCCGGGATATTCGCGAGCGAAGGCAGCGAAAAGATTTATGTTGCCTGCCTGGACGATATGCTGAACCTTATTAAGCTTGTTGACGTTAAATATGTGAAAAACCGATTTGAAAACGGAGTTATCAGAAAGATAACCGAGGAGATTATTAAAACGAACAGTACGCAGTGTGTTATTGCGATCAACCACCCCAAAAGCTATGCCGCACCGATGAACGACGAGGTTGACTTTGCCAAAAGAATGGATATGTATTTAAGGGCATTGGACGTTAAACTTGCTGAGTTTGTTATTTATGGCACAGACGGAACAAGACTGATTATGGATTCGATTGGTCTTGGGATTTTGTAAATGATTTTTAAGCCTTGCCGAAAGTTTCGGTGGGGCTTTTGTTTTTTTGGGGAGGAGGCGCCGACGTCGGCGGGCGCGCTTGCGAAGCAAGCTGTGCCGGCGGTGGAGGCGCCGGTTGACAGCGGGAACGAGTTGTGATAAAATGGTTGCAGATGAAACCGTTTCAGGTGCAACTATTTTTTGGGAGGAAATTATGGCAACGATAATGAGAAAAATGAACGTTATAAGCCGATGCGAAGCGATATATCGCACACAGCAGTCGAGCGAGCAGATGCCCGGCATTTACCACAGCTATGTTTTTGCGATATGCGCAAGCCCCGGGCTTTCGCAGGATAAGCTTGCAAAGCATTTGTGCATTAACAAAAGCAGTGTTACAAGGCACTTATCGTGGCTTGAAAAGGACGGATATGTTGAGCG
>JAZSPX010000020.1:0-4313 GCA_045537675.1 Candidatus Faeciplasma sp.
ATCTGTCCATACATTCGTTAAGCTCGTTTTTATAATTTTCAAGCTCGTTACAGGCTTCACTCAGCTTCTGATAGTCACCTGCAATCTCAGGCTCACAAATTTTCGCCTCAAGCTCCGAAATCAAAACCTCAAGCTCCTCAATTCTTGCTTCAAGCTCTTTGGTTTCCTGCTTGCGCTTAACGTCGTCTGCTCGCTGTTGCTTTGTACGATATTGCTTCTTCGGCTCCTCTGTCTTAACCGAGGCTGCACTGGCAAGCTCTCGTTCCTTTTCCTTCTCCTTTTGCTCTAAATAATTGTCAAAGTTACCTTCATAGCTGTTAACGCCGTCCTTGGTCACCTCAACAATTCTTGTCGCGATCCTGTTCAAAAGGTATCTGTCGTGCGAAACAAAAATAACTGTTCCGTCATACTCTGCCAAAGCGTCCTCCAAAACCTCTTTAGTTAAAATATCAAGGTGGTTTGTCGGCTCGTCCAGAATAAGAACGTTTGCACGCCTTAACATCATCAAAGCAAAGCTAAGCTTTGTCTTTTCGCCGCCGCTAATAACCCCCACGGGCTTAAAAACGTTCTCGTCCGTCAGCAAAACGCTGCCCAAAATGCTTCTCACTTCATAATCTGTCATTCTGGGGTAGCGCTTGTGCACTTCCTCCATCACCGAGTTGCGTGGGTCAAGCTGTTCGTTCTTCTGGTCAAAATATGCAGTCTTCACGTTCATTGCCCAGCTAACTTTCCCTTTGGTGTGAGGGTTGATCGACTGTATCGTCTTTAAAATCGAGGATTTACCGATTCCGTTCGCCCCAATAATTCCAACCTTCTCGCCGCGCCTTACCTTAAGCGAGAACGAATCTATCAAGGTTTTGGCGCTCTCGCCCTCGCCAACGCTGATGTCAACGCCCACGGCTTCAAAAACGTCCTTCGGCGGGGCAATGTCATATTCAAGCTTAATTTTCGCAGGCTTCTGGTAAGTCCTCGGCTTCTCAACCGCATCGTCCATAATCCTGTCCAGCATGTGCTGCTTCGACTTCGCCGCTTTGGCGCTTGTGGCACTTGCTCTGTTTTTATCAATAAAGAACTGCAGCTCAGAAATTTTCTTCTGCTGTGCCTCATAAAGCTTTTCCTGGCGCACATTGTCGGCCTTTTTCTGTGCAATATAGAAAGAATAATTCCCCTTATAAGACTTCAGCTTGCCTCGTTCGATCTCGCAAATTCTTGTGCAAAGCTTGTCCAAAAAATATCTGTTATGCGACACCACCAGCACCGAGCCTTTATATTCGCTCAAATACTCCTCAAGCCACATCATCGTCTCAAGGTCAAGGTGGTTTGTCGGCTCGTCCAGAACAAGCAGCTGAGGTTCCTCAAGCAAAAGCTTCGCCAGCGCAAGTCTTGTCCTCTCACCGCCCGAAAGCGAGTTGATAGCGCGTGTCTTGTCAACACCCGCAAAGCCCATACCGTTCAAAACGGTGTTTATCTTCACGTCAATAATATATCCGTCGTTGTTCTCATAGTGCGTGCTAAGCGCAGTATACTCCGCCTCCGCATCCTCCAAAGCCTTTCCCTCAAGCTCGTTAAGGCTTTTTTCAAGCTGTTGCATTCTTTCATATTCTTCGTCCAAATGTTTAAACGGCAGTCTCATTTCGTCAGCAATCGAAGCTTCACCCTCAAGTCCTGTGTGCTGCTCCAGATAGCCAATCCTCACGCCGTTTGCCACCGACACCGAGCCGTCGCCTGCAGGTGTTACGTCAAACCCGATCTTGCCCACAATAATCGACAAAAGCGTGGTCTTTCCGCAGCCGTTAACACCAACCAAGCCAATGCGCTCGTTGTTTTCAATAGTCAGCGAAATATCCGAAAGTATCTCAACGTCGTTATATATCTTATAAATGTTTTCAATGCTTAAAAGCATAATTAACTCCATTCAAAAAATAATTATCCATTTAATTCTATCACAAAGCTTTAATTAAGGCAAGAGGGTAGCCTTGTTAGAATACATCAAATAGACCACATAAATAATCATTGAAAAATCCTGCAATTGTGTTATAATTATACTATAATTCCCACGACTATGGAGGAACACTATGAAAAAATTACTTTCCTACACCCGCTTACCAATTAGCGAGGCTGAATATGCCCCTCGCCTTGGCTTAAGCCTTCACTTAGCCTATGAAACCGAAGACGGTTTTAAACCCTTAAACCACAACACAGGCGTTTTGTTTGTTAAAGCAACCCAGAACCCCGACACCTTAGAACTCTACCCCAAGAGCATTAAAGAGCCCCGTGTTTGCGCTTTGCCTTCTGGCGGCTTCTTCATCGCCGCAATCAGAACAGAAGCTGCCGGCGAGCCCGATGAATCTTCCAAGGGCTGCGTAGTTTTATTCAAGAGCGATGACCTCGTTCACTACACCGAAATCGGACTTATCAAGATTTCCGACGACTTCATCGACACCATCGAAACCAAAATCTGCACAACCTGCGGCTTGCCCACAGTTAAGGCCAAAGCAGGGGATAAGACCTACCGTGCCCGCCTTGACGCTGAAACTCTCGAGCTTGTCAAGGTCGAAGAAGGCGGCTGTGTCAAGACCGAAACTATCACCACCGACATTGAAGGCTGTGTCCCCGGCAACGTGTTCGAGGTTTGTGATGACCTTTACACCTACCTCACCAAAAAGCTTTTAACCCCTGTCAATACAGAAATCATTTTAGATAAAAACATCACCGCTTCCTCTGCCGATGAGCTTAACGCTGTCCGTGCCACCGCCCTTTATTCCGACGGCTCAACCGCACAAAAGCGCATCGACTGGGATTTAGAGTGTATCGACTTTAACACCCCCGGTGAATATAAGGTAACAGGTAAAATCCATCAGGATCATTTCGATTTCCCCATTGCCACCAACCGTGCTGACCCCGTTATTTACAGACACGAGGGCAACTACTACTTCATCGCCACTAACGATGCTGATTGGAACCACACTCTTTACATGAGAAAGGCACCCACCATTCCCGAACTTGTTAATGCCGAAGAACACCTTATTTTAGACACCAAGACCTACGACCACGTCAAGGGCCTTCTCTGGGCGCCCGAATTCCACGTTGTCGGCGGCAAGCTCTATCTCTTCCATGCCTGCACCACAGGCGAATTCGGTGACGAGCAGTCCCACGTTACCCCTTATAACGGCACAGGCGACCTTATCGAAAAATCCTCTTGGGATATGCCCATCAAGGTCTTAAAGGCAGACGGCTCACCCCTTTACACCAAGGGCATAACCCTCGATATGACTACCTTCGATATTGACGGTGAAACCTACGCCGCATGGAGCCAGCGCCAGTTCAACCCCTGCGACCTTGGCGCTTGGGTCTACATCGCAAAGCTCAATCAAGAAGAGCCTTGGAAGCTTACTTGCGAACCCGTGTTGCTCACCATGCCCGAATATGGCTGGCAGAACAACCACACCCTTGTTGACGAAGGCCCCTTTGCTCTCATTCGCGATGGTAAGATCTATCTCACCTTCTCCTCGGCACTTGTCGACTCTACCTACTGCGTAGGCATGCTCACCGCCAACATCGGCGATGACCTCTTAAACCCCTCAAGCTGGGTAAAGACAAACTATCCTTTGCTCCACTCCCAGTGCGTCAAGGGCGAATACGGTGTCGGCCACAACGCTTATGTCGAGGATGAGTACGGCGACATCTGGAATACATACCACGGCCGCCCCGGTATCGACGGACCCAGAAGCTCGGGTATCAGACGTGTTCACTTCGGCTTCGACGGCGAGCCTGTTCTTGATATGACCGAAGAGCTCGACGTTAACCCCGCATTAAAATCTGTCGAGGTTACCGTTACCGTTAAGTAATAACAAAAAATTAAGACCACCCAACTCGGGTGGTCTTTCAATTTTAAATCACTTCAGGGTTGTCAAATGCTGCTTCTTGGGTGTTGAATTCGTGTCTTGTTTTTGAAATCTCTCTGTAAAAATCAGCAACAGCCGCATTCTTATAAGGTGTAATCCACAAGAAGCCGATGCCAAACGACAATATACAAAGAAGATCCCAGCCAATAAAGCTAAACATCAAACAGAAAAGTCTCCAGCGGTTGCCTCTCATAATCTCAGTCGATTTTGCCAAAGCCTCTCTTGCAGTAAGGCTCGGGTTTTCGGCCAAAACGTAAGGAACCATAATATAGCTGTAAGTTGCTATAATACCGGGAATAATAAACAACAAGCTCCAAAGAAAAACATAAATCGACCTTAAAAGGTTTGTTACAAAAATAGTCTTCCAGCTTCCAAAATACGAGAATATCTGGTCAACCCTGCTTTCAT
>JAZSPX010000047.1:0-2098 GCA_045537675.1 Candidatus Faeciplasma sp.
CCCGTCACAGCCGTCCAATAGGGCGGCTTTTGTTTTTGTACTATCTAAGTCACCGACGCAGGACCGAGAATGCGAAGCATTCTCTTATTTTGCGCTTCGCTATGTAGCGCATTAGATAAAATGTTGGCGCAAAATTGTTCAACGTCCCGTCACAGCCGTCCAAAAGGACGGCTTTTGTTTTTGTACTATCTAAGTCACCGACGCAGGACCGAGAACGTGAAGCGTTCTCTTGCTTTTCGCTTCTCAAACCTTGACATTTATCAAAACTTTTGCGAAAAGCTGTTCAACGTCCCGTCACAGCCGCCCCAAAGGGCGGCTTCTTTTTTTATCAGATTCACCGACGCATTATCCTGTTTCAACTTATCAAGTCTCTGCTGACAGAACAAAGGCACAAAATGGGGCAGTAATCTGCACGTTTACCCACAAAATATATTGAAAAATATTACAATCGCACTAATTCGTTACAACAATAACGTGTTAGAACGTTAACGCGAATATTTGACCAAAACTGATATTTTCATGAAAATTGATGTATTATACACGCAAAGATGTTGACTTATCAACATTCAAAAAAGTGCGCTAAATGCCCATAAATAAATGATTTATAGACAAAAAAAGTACCTTTATGCATATTGACTAAAAATACTTAAGATGATATACTAATTATCGAATAGTAATGATGGAGAGTTCTTGGCGTTTTTGAATTATGAAAAATAATTAAACAAAACCGCACAACCCCCACATATTTTCATAAAGTTTTTACATTTTTGTTTAAAAAGGAGTAGATAGGCATGACGGAAAAACAACTTAAATCACTACGTCGGGCAGATTTACTCGAAATGTTGCTGACACTTGTTAAAGAAAACGACGAGCTTCGCGAGCAGTTGGCTGTTGCAAAAGCAGAACTCGAGGACAGAGCTATCAAGCTTGAACCTGTCGGCTCTTTGGCAGAGGCAGCCCTCACCCTGAACGGCGTGTTCGAATCGGCACAGGCCGCCTGCGAGCAATATTTGCACAACGTTCTTCAGCGCAGCCAGAATATCGAAGAAATTTGTTCCCGAATGGAACGTGAAACACAGGAAAAATGTGATTTAATGCTTTCCAAGGCAAAAGAAGAGGCTATGGCATACGTTGAAAACGCAAAGAGGGAAGCACGCTCCTCAGACAATTCCGATACTGTTATCAACGTTGATACCGATAACGGCAACTAACCCACAGGATTACATATATGAGTAAGAAAAAATCTTTGGAAAGACCCTCGGTCAAGGAAATCGAAAAAGAACTTAAACGAGTAAGATATAAAAGCCGTTACCGCACAGTATTAAAAAGTACGCTTTATACATTAATTACTGTTGCGGCGGTTGCGGTTTTGGTTGCAACCCTCTGGTTGCCGGTATTGCAGATTTACGGCAGCTCGATGACACCGACACTTCACGACGGACAGATAATCGTCTCGGTAAAGACCGCTAACTTCGAGCCGGGCGACATAGTAGCCTTCTACTATAACAATAAAATCCTTGTTAAGAGGGTTATAGCCAAGCAGGGCGACTGGATAGACATTAAAGAAGACGGCACCGTTTACGTTAACGACGTATTGCTTGATGAACCCTATGTAGAAGAACTTGCTTTGGGCGAAACCAATATCGAGCTTCCTTTCCAGGTACCCGACGGACGACTTTTCGTAATGGGCGACCACCGCTCAACCTCTGTCGACTCACGAAACACAGCAATGGGCTGCGTAGCCGAAGAGCAGATAGTCGGAAAGATCGTATTCCGCTTCTACCCGTTCGATGAAATGGGTGAAATTCACTAAAACGCAAATTGTTCTAAAACAGCAAAAATATTAATATTTTAAAACAAGTTAACGTGTTAACTATTATTAATTTTAATATAACTAAATTTTTAATGGCGATTAGAACAGTAAAACACAGGGCTGTTTATGCAAATTGTATATATTCACAATAAACAAAGGTTTCAATTAATTGCTGTTTGGTAAATCTTCTGCATGTACCAAAAAATGTGTCGTTTTTTTGAAACATTTCGTATTTTTACACAAACGCTTTTGCCCTTTAAATTGTTGACAAGTTACATAAATATA